>JAEWMV010000150.1 GCA_023393045.1 Bacillota bacterium
GGCGTGCGCCGCACCACGCCGCACGGAGGCGGCACGTGGGCGATCGTCAAAGCGGACGGATCGGCGCGGCGGCTCGAGCAAATCAGCGCGCGCCCGTGCGACCTCGGGCTGTGCTTCGGTTTTGACGAAGCGGGCAATAACGATTATATGTGCGCCTGCGAATACGAAGGGGAGGATGTCGCCGGCTTTGAGCAGTATCGATTTCCCGCCGCCGCATGGCTCGTTTTCACGGCGAAGGGCTCGATTTCCGGCGGGGCACTCGGGCAGGTTTGGAAGCGCATCTACGGCGAGTTCATGCCCCAGAGCCGGTACAGGCAGCTGGATCTGCCCACAATCGAGCGCTACATTGAATGGGACGAGGCTGCCGACGCATGCCATGTTGAAATATTCATTCCCGTTCAAAGCTGATGCCAAAATGAATTCGGGCGGCCGTAAGCCGCATTTGTTATATGGCGCTTCATGCGCCGCCCTCACAGCCCCAAATCGTCATACCATTTGAGGCAGTTGCGTATTTTCACCGCGAGGGAGAGTTGCTCATAATCGGGCGTGTTCCTGAAATCAAGCCCCGTGACGGCGGCGATGCGGGAAAGCCTTTGGCGCAGCGTGTTCTCGTGCTGGCCGAGCTTGTCTGAGAGCGCGTGCAGGTTCCCGTCGCACTCGACCAGGCCGAAGAGCGTTTTTTGCAGCCTGCCCTCGTTTTGCACGTCGTAATCGAACACGGGCGCGAGTATGCGCTCGCTGTAATCCCGCATGCGCTTGTTGGCGAGCGCGCAAAACATGATCTGGTAGCTCCCCACGTCCGCATAGCGCATGAGTCCCGGCGCGCGCGCCACGATGGAGGCGCGCATGCTCTCTTCTATGGCGTCGCGCAGCTCCACGGGGGAGTAATGCAGATCGCTTAACCCCGTCATGCAGGGCGGGAACACGCTCCACAGCTTTGAAACAAGTTCCTCGCATTCCTTGTGCGCCTCGTCCATATCGGGAATTTCCACCGTGCACAGGAGCAGCGCGCCGTTCCTGTAGCGATAGATCATGCAGTTTTTGACGCTGCGCGTGATGTCGTCCGCAAGCGTCCACGCTTCGGGCGTGATCTCATCCTCCATGCGAAAGTAATATGCGAGGTAGTAGCGCCCCATCATGGGATAGAGCGCGTAGGCGCGCGTGGTCTCCTCCTCCGTGCCAAGCGGCAATCGGAGTATGGTGTCGATCATGTGCTTCTGGCGATGCATGTCCTGCCGGATGCGTATGCCCTCGTGGATGGAGAAGATGATGGGCTCCACGAACCGGCCCGGGTCGTCGATCATGAAGATGGGGAAGTTGCGCGAGTCGGCGTAGCGCAAAATCGAATCCGGTATGCGAAGGTGATAGACGTTTTTGATGGCAAGGCCGGAAATGCCCGTGGCGATGAGCTGTTTGATCGCGTCGCCGATGAGGTACTCCCTGTCCTTGGCGTAGGTGAAGGAAGTCAAAAGCAGCATGCCGGGGCGGAAATTCGTATAGGTGAACTTGTTCTTGAACTCGGGGTCGTACTCGTAATCGAGTATGCAGCAGGTCGTGACCTCGCGCTCGAGCCCTTGCTGGCCTGCCACAAGGCGCATGCTGTCAAGCTTTTTCATATCGATCAGGTCCTGCAATGTGGTTACAATCTTCTCCATGCCTATGTTTCCCCTTTCTATAAAAAAGCTTCTTATATGTAAAATACCACAACGCATGAAATGCCGCAAGGGATAAACAGGCGCGCAGCGGGAAGAATTGCCTGCGCTCCGTCGACCGTCTTCCGCAGCCCCGATGTGGATGCATATAGTTATTTTACAGCGCGCCTGTCGGCTTCAACATAGAAATGCGTTTGAAACGGCCGTATTGTATGGCGTATAAATAAAATACAGGATATGTTTTTACTTTTTCCGTTTCTCCTTGAGTGCTATTTTTATATATTTGGAGCGTCCGTATGAAAATCGATACATTTAAATTGGAGTATTGGCTCAACCCGCGCGACCCTTTGTGCAAGTATAATCTGGGCGCAAGCTGCGTCAAGGCGCTCAAGGTGGAAGAGCTGATGCGGCTCGTGGGCCGCGATCCCGCGTCCTTCCTTGCGGAGCTGGGCGATATGAGCCTGCACTACGGCCATTTTTACGGATTTGACAGGCTGCTTGCGGCCATCGCCGGGCTCTATGAGCACGTTAGACCAGAAAACATACTCACCACGCACGGCGGCACGGGCGCAAACAACCTCGCCATCAACGCGCTTGTGGAACCCGGGGATATCGTCGTCGCCATCGTGCCCAGCTACCAGCAGCACTATGCGATCCCCGCGTCCCTCGGCGCGGACGTCAGGCTGCTGCACCTTGATTATCGCGACGATTACGCGCTTGATATCGACCGCCTGAAGGCGCTCTCGGGCGGCAGGGCAAAGCTCATCACGCTCTCCAACCCCAACAACCCCACGGGCAAATTTTACGGCAGGCAAACGCTCAATATGCTCGCGGACGCCGCGCGCGCCTCGGGCGCATACGTGCTGTGCGATGAAATCTACCGCGGGCTGGACGACGAATACATGCCCTCCATGGCGGACGTTTATGAAAAGGGCGTCGTCACGAGCAGCATGAGCAAGGTGTTTTCCATGGCGGGCACGCGCGTGGGCTGGATCGTCACGCGGGATAAGGCCGCGCACGATATTATGGAAAACCGCCGCTCCTACGACACGGTGTGCGACGGGCCCATCGACGAGCTGCTCGCCGCCATCGCGCTCGAGCACAGCGAAAAGGTGCTTGCGCGAAGCCGCGGCGTCGTGCGCGCGAGCCGCGCCCTGCTCGACGAATGGCTTAAAACACAGCCCCGCCTCCATTGCAGCAAAACAAGCCATAGCGCGACCGCGCTCGTGCATTACGATTACGATATCGATTCCGTTTTGCTCTGCGAGGATATTTACGAAAAGCTCGGCGTGCTCCTCTGCCACGGCGCATGCTTTGACGAGGAAAAGTGCTTCCGCCTGGGCTATGGCTTCGGCGAGCCGGAGAAGTTCGCGCGCGGCCTTGCGCTGCTGGGCGATTACTTCCGCGAACTGGACGCGAGGATAGGATGAACATCGTCGTTTTAAACCGGGAGCAGGTCAAAGCTTCGCTTACCATCGCGGAGGTCATACGCGGGGTTGAGGCGGCGTATCGCATGAAGGCCGCGGGGGAAACCGGCGTGTGGCCGCTTGTCGCCCACGAGTTTCGCGCGCTTCAGGCGGTGACGGACATCCGCTCCGGCTTCGTCGGCGGCGAGGTAGGCCTGCACGGCCTCAAGATGCTCAACAATTTCCCGCAAAACGCGGCAAAGGGCCTGCCCGTATTCAATGGCATGCTCATGCTCTTTGATTCCAACACCGGCTTGCCGCTTGGCGTAATGGATGCCTCCTACATCACCAGCATGCGCACC
>JAEWMV010000174.1 GCA_023393045.1 Bacillota bacterium
ATCGAAAGCGCCGCGAGCGGCATGGTTGCGGGCATTGACCTCGCGCGGCAGCTTGCGGGGAAACCAAGGCTTGATTTCGCGGCAAAGACCGCCGTCGGCGCGCTGGGAAGGTATGCTTCCGGCTATGCGGGGCACGATTTCCAGCCCATGAACATCAATTACGGCATCATAGAAGGGCTTGACAGGCGCGTGCGCGGCAAGCAGGAAAGATATGGTTTGATTGCCAAACGGGCGCTTAACATCATTGATGAACTGCATGAAACAATGGATCGGGAATGCGAATAAAATGTTAAGCATTGTGAAAAACGCTTACAGCAAAGCACGCATATGCTATGATGAAGCCGATATACAGGAAAGGCGGATAATTCTATGCCCCTGAAGGGTACGACGATCATCGCCGTAAAACGGAACGGAAAATGCGCCGTCGCGGGCGACGGGCAGGTCACGCTCGGCGAAAATACGATTATGAAGCACAGCGCGAAAAAGGTGCGCAGGCTCTACCACGACAAGGTGGTCGTGGGCTTTGCGGGCACCGTGGCGGACGCGTTTTCGCTCTGCGAGCGCTTTGAAACAAAGCTTGAAAAATACAGCGGCAGCCTCAGGCGCGCGGCGGTGTCCCTCGCGCAGGACTGGAGGAGCGACAAGGCCCTGCGCCAGCTCCAGGCCATGCTCATCGTCGCGGACGCGCAGGAACTCTTGGTCGTTTCCGGCACGGGCGAGGTCATTGACCCGGACGACGGCGTCGCCGCCATCGGCTCCGGCGGCATGTACGCGCTCGCCGCGGCCAAGGCGCTTTGCGAGAATACCGAGCTTAGCGCGCGGGAAATCGCCGAGAAGTCGCTTTTGATTGCGTCGCAGATATGCGTATTCACCAACGGAAACATCTCAGTGGAGGAAGTATAATGCTCACGCCCAAAGAAATTGTGGAGGCGCTGGATAAATATATCATCGGCCAGGATGACGCCAAGCGCGCCGTGGCCATCGCTTTGCGCAACCGTTACCGCCGCGCGCGGCTCACGCCGGAATTGCGCGATGAAATCACGCCCAAGAACATCGTCATGGTCGGGCCCACCGGCGTGGGCAAGACCGAAATCGCAAGAAGGCTCGCCAAGCTTGTGGACGCGCCGCTCGTTAAGGTGGAGGCCACCAAGTTCACCGAAGTCGGCTATGTCGGGCGCGACGTGGATTCTATGGTGCGCGATCTTGTCGAGGCGTCCATACGGCTGTGCAAGGATAAAAAGATAGAGGCCGTCAAGCTCGTGGCCGAGAGCGCCGCGGAGCAGCGGCTCATCGAACTGCTCGTGCCCATAGAGCGCAAAAAGGCCGCGCACGCGCCCAACCCGCTCCAGCTTCTTTTAGGTGCGGGCGCGCAGAGTGAGCCCGCCGAACTGACGGAGGAGGAGAAGCAGCGCCACATGACCCGCCGCGAGGAGGTCACGGCAAGGCTGCGCGCGGGCGCGCTCGAGGAGGAGATGCTTGAAATTGAGGTGGAGCAGAGCCAGACGGGCAGCGACGCCATGCTCGCCATGGGCATCGACATCAACCTCAACGAGATGATGGCGGGCTTTTTGCCCGCAAAGAAAAAGAAGCGCCGCGTAAACGTGCATGAGGCGCGAAAGATCCTCACGCAGGAGGAATCCGAAAAGCTCATCGACATGGACGAGGTGACGCGCGAGGCCATAGAAAAGGCCGAGCAGGACGGCATCATCTTCATCGACGAAATAGACAAGATAGCGGGCGCGGAGCGCACCTCCGGCCCCGACGTATCCCGCGAGGGCGTGCAAAGGGACATACTGCCCATCGTGGAGGGCTGCACGGTCAACACCAAGTACGGCCCTGTGAAGACGGACTTTATCCTCTTCATCGCGGCGGGCGCGTTCCATGTGGCGAAAATCTCCGACCTCATACCGGAACTGCAGGGGCGTTTCCCCATCCGCGTGGATTTGAAGGCGCTCACCGTGGAGGACTACAAGCGCATCCTCTCCCAGCCGGAGCACGCCATCATCAAGCAATACGCGGCGCTGCTGGAAACGGACAGCATCCGCCTCACGTTCACGGAGGACGCGCTCGAGGCCATCGCCAAATACGCATACAACGCCAACGAGAACGCGGAGAACATCGGCGCGAGACGCCTGCACACCATCGTGGAGAATCTGCTCGACGACATTTCCTTCAACGCCAGCGGCACGCACCCGCTCATCGAGGTGACGGTGGACGAAGCGTATGTAAAGGAACACATGAAGCACAAGTTCGACGAGCAGGACCTTCAGAAGTACATCCTCTAAAGCCTATGGCGCGACGAACGCTGCATCTAGTTATATCGCTCCTTCTCATTGCCGCCCTCACGGGCTGCATGGCGCAGGCGCGCACCGCAAACCTGTACACCGAGGAGGAGCTTATGCAGCGCGCGGAGGAAATTTCGGCCGATGAGCCGGAAATTATTGAAATCACCGCCGCGCCGACGCAGCCCGTCACACCCTATCTTGTTACGCCTTCTCCCACGCCCACGCCGACCCCGACACCCTCTCCAACGCCTTCGCCCTCGCCTACGCCGGCCTATACGGTGGAGAGCATGGACGGGAAGAAGGGGTATCTCAACGCGGGCGTTGCGAATTTGCGCGTGGAACCCAATACGGAATGTGAGATCATCCGGGAGCTGGAGCGCAGCGCTAGGCTGACCGTCACGGGCGCGTGCGGCGAGTGGTACCGCGTGGAGGCGGGGGAGGACACGGGCTTTGTGCTTGCGGAGTTCGTGGAGTTCGGCGCGCCGCCTACGGCAAAGCCCACTGCCACGCCCACGAAAAAGCCTTCCGCCACGCCGACGCCCGGAGCCACGGCCACATCAAAGCCGACCTCTACGCCAGACGACGATGAGGACGATTCCCCCTCCGGCGGCAACGGCTATACGGCGGAGGAGCTTTTGCTCATTGCGCAGGTCGTGCATCAGGAAGCCAAGGGGACATCGTTCGAGGGACACGCGGCAGTCGCAAACGTCATCTACAACCGCATCAGGAGCTCGCGCTTCCCAAGCAGCGTCGAGGGCGTGATTTTCCAGAAGAACCAGTTTACCGTCGCCGACAACGAGGCGAAGCTTCGCGCCGTGAACCCGTCGAGCACCGCCGTTGCCGCAGTGGAAGCGATATTCGTCGACGAGGATACGTTCCTCCCCTCCGACGTGATGTATTTCCGCGCCGCCAGCAAGGGGACAAGCTGGGGCAGCAGCTATAAATATTACGATACCTTCGGCGGCAACTGCTTCTTTAGCTACATTGGCTGACGGGGAGAATGAGAAAAGATGTTCAACGTCGTGCTTGTGGAGCCTGAAATACCGGAAAACACCGGCAATATCTCCCGCACCTGCTCGGTGACGGGGGCGCGGCTGCATCTGGTGCGGCCGCTGGGCTTTTCGGTGGACGACAAACATTTAAAGCGCGCGGGGCTCGATTATTGGAAGTATCTCGACGTCGCCTATTACGATTCGTTTGCCGAGGTGGAGGCGGCGCATCCGGGCGCGCGCTTCTTCCTCGCCTCCACCCACGCCGCGCGCTCCTATGCGGACGTTGACTACCGCGACGGGGATTTTTTCGTTTTCGGCAAGGAAACGGCGGGGCTTGGCGAAGAACTGCTCTCGCGCCGCAGGGGGGACGCCGTGCGCATCCCCATGCGCGACGATCGCCGCTCGCTGAACCTCTCGAATGCCGTTGCCATCGTGCTCTACGAAGCGCTGCGGCAGACGGGATTTGCCGACATGCATTGAGCATATCAAAAAACCTGCTGCGCAGCTTTTTTGAGTTTACGCGCTTTGCCTATTGCTGCGCAACCGGGCGGCAAAGCGCGAGAAGTGCGAAAGCCTTCGGCTTTCATCCGTTTTGACGCACATGTCGTCAAAGCCGGAATAAAGTCAAGGGGCGCGGCCCCTTGACAAACCCAAAGGTTTCGCCGGACGGATAAATTTTCAAAAATACGCCTGTAAAAGGCTTTTTTCGCTTGACATGCTTTCGAGTATTATATAAAATAACATTTGCGTGCTCTGCGGGACGGGCGTTTGCAACCACTAGCCCCGGCGGCAAAAAGAAACCCGCGCAGCGCTGATAACTTGAATGACCTTAGGAGGATAAGCCATGAAGACCTATATGGCAAAGGGCGAAAACCTCGCGCGCAAGTGGTATGTTGTGGACGCAAACGGCATGGTGCTCGGCCGTCTCGCGTCGCAGGTCGCCTCGATTCTGCGCGGGAAGAACAAGCCCATATATACGCCGCATGTGGATACCGGCGACTTTGTCATCATACTCAACGCGGAGAAGATCGTTCTGACCGGCAAAAAGCTCGATCAGAAAAAATATGTTCACCATACGGATTACCCCGGCGGACTCAAGGAGATTTCCTATCGCGACCTGCTCGCCAAGAAGCCCGAGTTCGCGATATACGAGGCGGTTCGCCGCATGATGCCCAAGGGCCCGCTCGGCCGCCAGATGCTCAAGAAGCTGCGCGTATACCGCGGCGGCGAGCATATGCACGCCGCGCAGATGCCCGAGACGCTTGTGCTCAAGTAAGGGGAGGGAGAAAAGATTATGGCAGCGATTACTCAGTTTCTCGGAACCGGAAGGCGTAAGTCCTCCGTGGCCCGCGTGCGTCTCATCCCCGGCACGGGTAGCATCACCGTCAACAAGCGCGATCTCGACGAGTATTTCGGTCATGAGACCCTCAAGATGATCGTGCGCGACCCGCTCGTGCTCACCGAGTCCCTCGCGAAGTTCGACGTCGTCGTCAACGTGCACGGCGGCGGCACCACCGGCCAGGCGGGCGCCATCCGTCACGGCATCGCGCGCGCGCTCATCGTCGCAAATCCCGAGCTTCGCGCCGCGCTCAAAAAAGCCGGCTTCCTCGCCCGCGACCAGCGGATGAAGGAAAGGAAGAAGTACGGCCTCAAGGCCGCGCGACGCGCGCCGCAGTTCTCCAAGCGCTAAAGCGCATATCCAAAAGGTTTCACAACGGCGGTTCCCTTCGGGGAGCCGCTTTTGCTATGCCGCGGGGACGTAATAATATATTGCGTGGTTTCGGGCATAGTGTTAGGATAATTACATCATGGATTGCGCTTGGGCGCGCGGGCCGTTCGGCGAGTGACTTCAGGACGGCGCTCAATGCGCAGGGAGGAATCGGTTCATGAAAAAGCATATTCCGGCTATCGTAATGATTGCCATCATCGTACTTCTGCTGATATCCAACATTGTGCAATACAATTCGTTCAACAAGGACGGCACGATCATCGGCACAAGCCGCACGGGAGATGGAATGTCCCCTCTGGACGAGTATTTTGTTTTTGAAAAGAACGGCAAATACGTTATCTATCGCCAGTTCGCAATACTCGAAAGCGGCACTTACGAGGAAGTGGAGGATTCCCTCTATCTGCTCAGCGACGGGACGGGCGCGCAAGCCGCCTATGCGCTCTATTCCCGGTCGGAGGATAAGGTCTATCTTATCCGCGGGGATGAATTCAGGACATTTGCAAAAGTTTCGGATGTTCCGTTCTATATTAATGTACATTCGGAGGCGCTCGGCGCAACGCCGTGATGCGCGTATCTAGAATATAAATACGCCGATAATCAAAACAGCCCCCGCGAAGCGGGGGCCATATCGCTGCCGGAACATGTTTATGCGCCCTTGCCGCTTTCCTTGCGCGCGACCTTGTAGGAAAGCGCGCAGATGCTGTCGCTCAGGTGCACGTTTTCGGTGGGCACGTTCGTTTCAAGATCGACGGGGACGAAGTTCCATATCCCTCTGATGCCCGCGCGCATCATGGTGTTTGCGATGTCCTGCGCGGCCATGCGGCGCGCGGCGATCACGCCGATGTCGATCTTATTTTCGCGTATGAAATCCTCCATGCCGGCCATGTCCAGCACGGGCTTTCCGCAGACCTCACGGCCGATGGAGGAGGGGGATACGTCGAAGAGCGCCGCAATCTTAAAGCCGATGTCCTCAAAGCCCGCGAAGCCCGCCAGCGCGCGGCCGATGTTGCCCGCGCCCGCGATGACGAGCGTCTGCTCGCGGTCGATGGCCAGTATCGAGCGGATTTCGGAGAGAAGCGAGTTGATATTATAGCCGTAGCCCTGCTGGCCGAAGCCGCCGAAGCAATTGAAATCCTGCCTGACCTGCGAGGCGTTGAGGTGCATCTGCCTGGCGAGGGTTTCGCTTGAAATGCGCTCCACGCCCTGCGCGTTGAGCAAGGCAAGATGCCTGTAATACCTTGGAAGCCGCTTAATAACGGCCTCAGATACTTTCTTAGGTTCCATCGTGCCCTCCGATATGTTAAGTTTGAGTTGATGTGAATATTATAACAAAGTTTTGATTGGCCTTCAACCTTTTGTTTGCGCCGCGGGCAGGAAGGTGTTGGTGAGTTTATCCTCCCTCCATTCGCCGAACACGCCGCAGTGCGCCGCGCCGAGTTCGATGTGGAGCATGGCGATGCCGCAGTCCAGCCTGCCGTAGCCGAAGTTCCACGAAACGTTTTCCACGCCGATGCCCGCGCCGGAAGGGTCGAAGCTCCACGGCTGCGCGTTCATGGCGCTGGGGGCCATGCGCGCGCACTCTATGGCGCAGCGCTTCCATTCGGGCAGGGCGGCGTATTCTTCCTCTGGAATTTCGGTCAGCTCCGCAAGGCTCCTGCGCTTTCGCGCCGCATATTTTTCCGTGCTTACGCCTATGGAAATGACGCATGCGGTCTTTTCGTCCTGCGCAAGCGCGACTGCCTTGTTGAGGCCTGCCTTTGAAAAGTTCGCGCCCAGCCAGCAGGTGCCAAGTCCCATCGCCGCGCATTCGAGCACGAAGGCCTCGCCGATGTAGCCCGCCGTTTCGGGCCGCGCGTCGGCGCTCACAAGCGCGGCAAAGGCGTCGGTGCCCTTGATTTTTTTGCCGAGGAGGCCGCTGAAAACCGCGTCGTCCCGCGTGACGACGAGGCGCGCGCCGCGCGTGGAAAGCGTGGCGGCGGACTGCTTCAACGCGGCGAGCTGCTCGTCCGTCGGGGCGGCCGCGTAGGAGCGCACGGAGAAACGCGCGCCTGCCGCGCCGTACCATCTTTCCATAGGCGATTCCATGAAAAAGCCTCCTCTATGCGAATTTGTCCGAATTCATCCGGCTGTGTCCGGCCTTATCCCAGTATGCCCTTGAGATACTCTCCCGTATAGCTTTTTCTGTTCGCGGCCACCTCTTCGGGCGTGCCGCAGGCAACCAGCGTGCCGCCGCGGTCCCCGCCCTCGGGGCCGAGGTCGATGATATAGTCCGCGGTCTTTATTACGTCGAGGTTGTGCTCGATGACAACCACCGTGCTGCCGCCGTCGCAAAGCCGCTGGAGTATGGACAAAAGCCGCTTCACGTCGTCCACGTGCAGGCCCGTTGTGGGCTCGTCGAGCACGTAGAGGGTCTTGCCCGTGTCGCGCCTCGAAAGCTCGGTGGCGAGCTTTACGCGCTGCGCCTCGCCGCCCGAAAGGGTGGTGGAGGGCTGGCCGAGCCGTATGTAGCCAAGGCCCACGTCGTGGAGCGTTTCCAGCTTGCGGCGCAGCTTGGGCAGCGCGTTAAAGAAGCGAAGCGCCTCCTCCACGGTCATGTCCAGCACGTCGGATATGGTCTTGCCCTTGTAGCGCACCTCGAGCGTTTCGCGGTTATAGCGCTTGCCGTGGCATACCTCGCAGGGCACGTAGATGTCCGGCAGGAAGTGCATTTCTATCTTGATGATGCCGTCGCCCCGGCACGCCTCGCAGCGCCCGCCCTTTACGTTGAAGCTGAAGCGCCCGTTGTTGAAGCCGCGCATGCGCGCGTCCGGCGTCTGGGCGAACACGTCGCGAATGAGATCGAAAAGGCCCGTATAGGTCGCGGGGTTGCTCCTGGGCGTACGGCCGATGGGGGACTGGTCGATGTCAATGATCTTGTCGAGCTGGGCGACGCCCTCAATCCCGTCGTTCTCGCCGGGGTGCGTGCGCGCGCCGTTGAGGTCGCGAAGGAGGGTTTTCTTCAACACCTCGTTGACGAGGCTCGACTTGCCGGAACCCGAAACCCCTGTCACGCAGGTGAACACGCCAAGCGGCACCTTTAATGTGAGGTTTTTCAAATTGTTCGCGCGCGCGCCCTTGATGGTGAGGTAGCGCCCGTCGAACTCGCGCCGCTTTTCGGGCAGCTCGATGCGCTCCGCGCCCGAAAGGTAGCGCCCCGTGACGGATTCCTTGCACGCGCAGATCTCCTCAAGCGTGCCCTGCGCGACGATGTGCCCGCCGCGCTCACCCGGGCCGGGGCCCACGTCCACGATGTAATCCGCCGCGCGCATGGTCTCCTCGTCATGCTCCACGACGATGAGCGTGTTGCCCAAGTCGCGCATGTTTTGGAGGGTGGCGAGCAACTTGGCGTTGTCCTTCTGGTGCAATCCGATGCTCGGCTCGTCGAGTATGTACAATACGCCCACGAGCCCGGAGCCTATTTGCGTGGCGAGCCGTATGCGCTGCGCCTCGCCGCCGGAGAGCGTGGAGGCCGCGCGGGAGAGCGTGAGGTAATCGAGCCCCACGTCCGCGAGGAAGCCCAGGCGGGAGTCGAGCTCCTTTTGTATCTGCGCGGCGATGAGCGCTTCCGTTTCGCTCAATTCCAAATCCTTGATAAAGGCGCGCGCGCGCAGCACCGTCATGCCGTTGAGGTCGGCGATGGAAATGCCGCCCACGGTCACCGCGAGGCTTTCGGGTTTGAGCCTCCTGCCGCGGCAGTCCGGGCAGGGGATGTTGGACATATAGGTTTCGATCTCGCGCTTCATGGCGTCGCTCTGGGTTTCCCTGTACCTGCGCTCCAGGTTGGGGCAGAGGCCCTCGAAGGGTTGGTCGAGCGTACCGGCGCCGTACTCGCGGCGGTAGTGCATGTGCAGCTTTTCGCCGCCCGTGCCGTAGAGTATGGCGTTCTTGCCTTCTTCCGGGATGTCCCTGAAGGGCGTGTCGAGCGTGAAGCCGTACTTCTTGGCGATGGCCTCGAAGAACATGCCCGCGATGCTCTCGTCGTTCGTACTCTGCCAGCCCGTCACCGAGACGGCGCCCTTTGCGAGCGAAAGCGAATCGTCCGGCACCACGAGCGCGGGGTCGATTTTTAAGAGCGAACCCAGGCCGGAGCATGTGGGGCACGCGCCGAAGGGGTTGTTGAAAGAGAACATGCGCGGCGTCAGTTCCTCTATGCTGATACCGCACTCCGGGCAGGCGTAGTTCTGGGAGAAAAGCGTCTCCTCGCCGTCCACGTCGATCTTCGCGAGGCCGCTTCCGAAGTTGAAGGCGGTCTCGAGCGAATCGGCAAGCCTGCCCTCCACGCCCGCGCGTATCACGAGCCTGTCCACCACCACGTCGATGGTGTGCTTGTACTTTTTATCGAGCGGCGGCACGTCGCCGATGTCGTAGAGGGTGCCGTCCACCTTCACGCGCACATAGCCGTCCTTCTGAATCTGCTCGAGGAGCTTGGCGTGCTCGCCCTTCCTCGCGCGCACGGCGGGGGCGATCACCTGCACCCGCGTACCCTCGGGCAGCGCCATCACCTGATCCACCACCTGATCGATGCTCTGGCGCTCGATGCGCCTGCCGCATTTAGGGCAGTGGGGGATGCCGATGCGCGCGTATAAAAGGCGCAGATAGTCGTTGATCTCCGTCACCGTGCTCACGGTGGAGCGCGGGTTGTTGGAGGTGCTCTTCTGGTCGATGGAAATGGCGGGGGAGAGCCCGTCGATATAGTCCACGTCCGGCTTTTCCATCTGGCCGAGGAATTGCCGCGCGTAGGCGGAGAGGGATTCCACATAGCGCCGCTGGCCCTCGGCGTAAATGGTGTCGAAGGCGAGGCTCGATTTGCCGGAGCCCGAAAGCCCCGTGAATACGATCAACTTATTTCTTGGCAGCGTGAGGTTCACGTTTTTGAGGTTGTGCTCCCGCGCGCCCTGTATGCGCAATACGTCGTTCATCTATATAATCTCCGTTATTTCCTTGATTTGTTCCTGTGCGGAGACTTGCGCCCGCGTCCGCGCGAAGCTTTTGCGCTGCCGGGCGTGCCGGGCAGGGGCTTCGCGTTCTTCTTGGCCGCCTCGCCCGTGAGGGCAAAGAGCCTGTCGCGCAGCTTCGCCGCCGTTTCAAAATCCAGTTCCGCCGCGGCCTCGCGCATCTGCGCGCGGATGAGCTCGATCTCCTTTATGCGCTCCTCCTCGCTCATGGGCGAAACGCCGTCCTCGGCCTTCCTCGTGATTTCAAGCACGCTGTGCACGGCCTTGGTAACGCTCTTTGGCGTGATGCCGTGCGCCTCGTTGAAAGCCACCTGCTTGGCGCGGCGGCGGTTGGTTTCGTCGATGGCAAAACGCATGGAATCCGTAATTTCATCTGCGTACATCACCACGCGCCCGTCCACGTTGCGCGCGGCGCGGCCGATGGTCTGCACGAGGGAGGTGCCGCTTCGAAGGAAGCCCTCCTTGTCCGCGTCGAGTATGGCCACAAGGCCCACCTCCGGCAGGTCCAGACCTTCGCGCAGCAAATTGATGCCCACGAGCACGTCGAACTCGCCCAGCCTCAGATCACGTATGATCTCCATGCGTTCGATGGTTTCGATATCCGAATGCATGTATCTTACGCGCACGCCCATGGAGTCGAGGTATTCCGTGAGCGTTTCGGCCATGCGCTTGGTAAGCGTGGTCGCGAGCGTGCGGTAGCCCTTCATAGCGGTCAGCTTGACTTCGCTCAAAAGATCGTCGATCTGCCCCTTGACGGGGCGCACGGCAATTTCGGGGTCAACAAGGCCCGTGGGGCGTATGATCTGCTCCACGGTCTGCTCGGAAAGCCCCAGCTCGTAATTTGCGGGTGTGGCCGATACGCACACGAGCTGGCCGATCCTCTCCTTGAACTCGTCGAACTTCAATGGCCGGTTGTCATACGCCGCGGGCAGGCGGAAGCCGTAGTCCACGAGCGCGGTCTTTCTCGAAAGGTCGCCCGCGTACATGCCGCGTATCTGCGGGATCGTGACGTGGGATTCGTCTATGAAGAGCAGGAAGTCCTTCGGGAAATAATCCAGCAGCGTGAAAGGCGGCTGGCCGGGTTTCCTGCCGTCAAAATAGCGGGAGTAGTTCTCGATGCCCGTGCAGTAGCCGATCTCGCGCATCATTTCGATGTCGTAGAACGTGCGCTGCTCGATGCGCTGCGCTTCCAAGAGCTTGTCATGCTCCTTGAACCACGCGAGGCGCGCGCGCATGTCCCCCTCGATTTCCTCGATGGAGGCTTCCAGCTTTTCCCTGCCCGTGGCGTAATGGGTGGCGGGGAATACGGCCGCGTGCGAGCGCCGGGCGAGCACCTCGCCCGTGAGCGCGGAGATCTCGCTTATTTTCTCGATTTCGTCGCCGAAGAACTCCACGCGCAGGGCTTTGTCCGTCCAGCTGATGGGGTAGATGTCCAGCACGTCCCCCTTGGCGCGGAAGTTGCCGCGCTGGAAGTCGAACTCGCTGCGCTGGTACTGGA
>JAEWMV010000047.1 GCA_023393045.1 Bacillota bacterium
GGCGCACGAGTATGCGGTCGAACTGGCCGTTGCCAAGCATGCGGGAAAAAACGTCGAACCCGCGGCCAAAGCATTCTGCGGCGGAAAAGCTCAAAAGCACAGCGGCAAAGCAAAGAAGCACCTCCGCATAGGTGAAGCCCGCCACTGTGTTGAAGCGAAGGAACATGAAATATACGCCGAAGAACGTCGTGAGCGAGGAGAGCGCTTGCCCCAGTATGTTGAGGAAGAAGGAGCCCTTGTGCTGCATCTGGCAGCGCAGCTGTATGCCGAGGTATTTAAAGTACAGCCTCATCTCAGCCTCCCTGCACGACGATTTTCTTCTCGCATGCCCTCATCCACAGCATTCCGCCTATGATGAGCGCCGCGCACCAGAAAAGCTGGAGCAAAACGGCCCGTATCATGTCGCCCCCAGCGAGGCTGCCCGCGTAGATGCGAAGCGGCACGTTCTGTCCGCTCGCGAAGGGCAAAAGCTCCGCCACCTCCCGCACGCCGTCCGGGAAGAAGGGCAGGGGGATGACGCCGCCGGAAAAAAGCTCCCCCAGCGCGCCGAGGAACATGCGCGGCCCTAAGGGGGAGACGGTTTTGAGCGAGGCGATGTAGACGAGCATCACGAGGGACACCACCACAAAGAACGCAAGCGCCATCGAGACGAGGAACCACAGGAACGCCGGAACGCTCGCGGGCAGGCCCATACCGAAGGGCTTTGGTACGAGCGCCGCCACAGCCAGCACGGGAAAGCAGCGCAGCAGCGTTTTTGACAGGCGCGTGCCCGCGTTTTTTGCAAACCAGATGCCGTATAGATCCAGCGGGCGGGCAAGCTCGTAGGAGATGCCGCCCGTGGTGATGGATTCGAATATGTCCGCATCGAAAAACCACACCGCAAACGAAGCCAAAAACGCCTGCTGCAGCCATATGTAGGAGGCAAGCTGGGAAAATTCCATGGGGAAAGCCGAAGGGTCTGCGGCGTAAAACGCGCGGAAGGCGAGCAGCTCCATAAAGCCCCACGCGAACTGCGTCGCAAGGCCTGCGAGCGCCGCCGCGCGGTATTGCAGGCTGTTGATGAAGCGTATTTTAAAGACCGAAAGGTATTTTTTCATATTTTCAGTTCTTTGTAGAGCGCGGCCACAAGCTCTTCGGAGGAAGCGTTGGGGTCGGCGTCGGGGGAGGCGCGGTAGCGCCCGCGCAGCGCCTCAAACGAGCCGTCGAAAAGGATCTTTCCGCGGCCGATGAGGATCACGCGCTCGCAGAGCGCCTCAATGTCGTTCATGTCGTGCGTGGTGAGGATGACGGTGGTGTTGCGCCGTGCGTTCAATTCCTTGATGAAGGCGCGCACGGCGAGCTTCGAGACCGCGTCAAGGCCGATGGTCGGCTCGTCGAGAAAGAGCACGGCGGGGGAGTGGAGCAGGCTCGCCGCGATCTCGCAGCGCATCCGCTGGCCGAGGCTTAATTGCCGCGCGGGCGTACGCATGATGTCGGAAAGTTCCAGCAACTGCGCCATCTCTTCGAGGTTGCGCTTATATTCGGCGCTCTCCACCTCGTAAATATCGCGAATCAGCTCGAAGGAGTCCACCACGGGCACGTCCCACCAGAGCTGGCTTCTTTGGCCGAACACCACGCCGATTCTTTTTGCGTGCTCGCGCCGCTTCTTCCACGGGGTGAGGCCGTCTATCTCGCACGCGCCGGAATCGGGCGTGAGGATGCCGCTCATCACCTTGATGGTGCTGGACTTGCCCGCGCCGTTGGGGCCGATGTAGCCCACCATTTCGCCCGTGTCGACGCGAAAGCTCACTTCGTCGAGCGCGTGGACATAATCGTACTCCCTGCGGAAAAGCGCCTTGGCCGCCTCGCCGAAGCCCGCGTTGCGGCGCGCCACTTTGAAGGTCTTGCAGACGCCGGAAAGTTCAATCATAAAGAAGTGCATCCTCCCTGCCGAATTCGCACGAGCGGACTTAAAATGATACTATATATGGGCATTTGTGTCAACAGGAATTTGGCAATCCCGACAGACCTTGGAATAAGCCGCCCTGATACGGCGCAATATAGGACGGGAGGTGCGGTATGCTCGTTCTTTTTGTGCGCGTACTCATTTTGTATCTGCTGATTTTCTTCGTACTTCGCATTACCGGCAAGCGGCAGCTCGGCGAGCTGCAGCCGTTCGATCTTGTGATGACGCTCCTGATTGCCGACCTCGCCTCGGTGCCCGCGAGCAACACGGGGGAGCCGCTCATCTACGGCATCGTACCCATACTCGCGCTCTTTCTCCTGCAGCAGCTCGTGAGCTTCCTTTCCCTCAAAAGCGACAGCGTGCGCAAGATCGTCTGCGGGCAGAGCGTGCTCCTGATTTCGCGCGGCGTGGTGCATGAGGAGGCGATGCGCGGCTCGCGCTACACGATCAACGACCTGATGGAGCAGCTTCGCAGCAAGGATGTTTTTAATATTTCGGACGTGGAGTTCGCCATACTCGAAACCAACGGAGAGGTGTCCGTGCTGCTCAAGGGCAGCAAGCAGCAGCCCGACTATCAGGCGCTCCACCTGCCCCCGCCCAAGGCCGCGCCGCCGTACATGCTCATTCAGGATGGCAAGCTGCGTCCGGAGGAATTGAGGAAATCAGGCTATGACGAGCGATGGCTCAAAGAAAAGCTCACGATGACGGATTGCAGGAGCTATTCGGACGCATTTTTTGCCTTCCTCGACTGCGAGGGCGCACTGCATGTGCAAAGCACCGCCAAACGCGGGGGCAAGCCCTATTTCATTGAGCCTGAGGCCGACGGGGAGATGATTCGGTGAACGCAAAAACGTTCAGCACCATCGATACGATTTCCTGCATCGTCATCTCGCTTTTCCTGCTCTTCCTGTTCATCTATCCCCACGTGAAGCTCGTTGCGCTGCGGGACGACATCACCTCTTTGTGCGACGATGTCATCGAGGCTGCGAACGCCGAACAGTGGGAGGAGGCCCGCGCGTGCGCCGGCGAAATAAAGGAGCGCTTCACGCACGAGTTAACGCTGATGCGCTTCATCTTCGACCACGAGGATGTCGACAACGCGCTCGACGGCATCGAATCCGTCCTCCTCATGACGGGGAGGGAGGACGCCACGGATACGGTGATCGAAACCGAAAACGTCAAGGGCATCGTGACCTATCTCGCGGGCATCGAAACCTTCACCTGGGACAGCCTGTTCTGATATCCGCATCCGCCGTCCAAGGCGCTTTTCACCGGGACGGCGGCTTTGTGTGACCATGTCACGGAAGAGGAAGGGCCTGCGCGCTAAGATGAACACATCGAACGAATCATTGGAAAGGAGCAAACGAAAAATGGAAGAAACGCATGTGAACAGGATGCCCCTCATCGGCGATATGGCGCCCGCCTTCAAGGCCGTGACCACGCAGGGCGAAATCAATTTCCCGGAGGATTATAAGGGCAAATGGGTGATACTCTTCTCCCACCCCGCGGACTTCACGCCCGTGTGCACCACGGAATTCATGACCTTCGCCTCCATGGCGGAGGAATTCAAGGCGCTCAACACGGAGCTCGTCGGCCTCTCGGTAGACTCCCTCTACGCGCACATCGCCTGGCTGAGGAAGATTCAGGAGCTTGAATGGAACGGCAAGAAGCATGTCGAGGTCAAGTTCCCGCTCATCGAGGACATCCGCATGGAGGTCGCCAACAAGTACGGCATGATACAGCCCGGCCAATCCAACACGCAGGCCGTGCGCGCCGTGTTCGTGATCGACCCCAACGGCAAGATACGCACGATCCTCTATTACCCGCTTTCCACCGGGCGCAATTTTGACGAGATCAAGCGCATCATACTCGCGCTGCAAAAGGCGGATGGAGACGGCGTGGCCACCCCCGCGGACTGGCGTCCCGGCGAGGATGTGATCGTGCCCACCGCGGGTTCCTGCGGCACCGCGAAGGAGCGCATGGAGAACCAAAGCGAGGATCAGTACTGCCTCGACTGGTTCATGTGCTTCCGCAGGGAAAAGAAATAAGGCGCATCTTTAACATAAACGAGCCCCGGCATCCGCCGGGGCTCTGCGCTTTTTGGAAAAAAGGTCAGCTGCCGAAGTCCGCAAGCCGCGCTTCAAGCTTCTGCAGCATGGTTTTATTGTTCTCGAGCTTTGCGCGCTCCTCCTCAATCACCTTCGCAGGCGCTTTGGCGGTAAAGCCTTCGTTGGCAAGCTTCGCCTCGCCGCGCGCGATCTCGCCGCGCAGGCGCTCGGCCTCCTTATTCATGCGCTCCCTCTCCTTGTCAAGGTCCACGAGGTCGGCAAGGGGGATGAAGGCTTCCGCAAGCTCGCTCACCGCGGACACGGCGTCTTTGGCGACGCCCGCTTTGTCGAACTGCACGCGCGCGGCTTCCGCCCCGCCGAGCTTGAGGATGTAGGGGATGCACGCCTCGAGCGCGGGCGCATCCTTCGCGTCGTGCGCGACGAGGACGATATTGGCCTTCCTCGAGGGGGGCACACCCATCTCCGCGCGGATGTTGCGGATGCTGCGGATCAAGTCCATCACGCTCTCCATCGCTTTGGCTTCCTCCGGGAATTCCAGCGCCGCGTCAACATTGGGCCACGCCGCGCGCATGATGGTTTCCTCCGCGCCCGGCAAATTGAGATACAGCTCCTCCGTGATGAAGGGCATGAAGGGGTGCAGCAGCTTTAAGGAATCGCGCAGCACGCGCACGAGTATGGCGCGCACGTTGGCCTTGGCTTTTTCATCTTCCCCGTTGAGGCGGGGCTTGGCGAGCTCGATGTACCAGTCGCAGAATTCCGTCCAGATGAAATCGTAGATTTTCTGCGCGGCGAGATTGAGGTCAAACCCGTCGAGGTTCGCCGTCACCTCGCGGATGTTGGCGTTCGTCCGGTCGAGTATCCATTTGTCCGCCATGTCGAGCGAATCAAGATCAACTTCGCCCACGGCCCCTTCGCCGAGGTTCATCAGCACGAAGCGCGTGGCGTTATAGACCTTGTTGCAGAAGTTGCGCGCGGCTTCCACCTTCTTTTGCTGGTAGCGCATGTCGTTGCCCGCGCTGGTGCCTGTTACGAGGGAGAAGCGCAGCGAGTCCGCGCCGTAATCGCGGATGATCTCCAGCGGGTCGATGCCGTTGCCAAGGGATTTACTCATCTTGCGGCCCTGTTCGTCGCGCAGTATCCCGTGGAAGTACACCGTGTCAAACGGGCGTTTGCCCATCACCTCGTAGCCGAAGACCATCATGCGCGCCACCCAGAAGAAGATGATGTCATACCCCGTCACGAGCGTGCTCGTGGGGTAAAAGTAATCAAGCTCCGGCGTCTTGTCGGGCCAGCCGAGCGTGGAGAACGGCCACATGCCCGAGGAAAACCAGGTGTCGAGCACGTCTTCGTCCTGATGGAAGGCGGTTGTGCCGCACTTGGGGCATTTTTCGGGCGCGCTTTGCGCCACGACCATTTCGCCGCACGCTTCGCAATAATACGCGGGGATGCGGTGCCCCCACCAGAGCTGGCGGGAGATGCACCAGTCGCGGATGTTATCCATCCAGTTGAAATAGACTTTGTCAAAGCGCTCGGGCACAAACTTCACCTCGCCCTTTTTCACGGCCTCGATGGCGGGCCTGGCGAGGGACTTCATCTCCACGAACCACTGCTTGCTCACGAGCGGCTCCACCGTGTGGTGGCAACGGTAGCAGGTGCCAACGTTATGCGCGTAATTCTCAATCTTCACCAGCGCGCCCGCGTCCCTGAGGCGTTCCACGAACACCTTGCGGCACTCGAACCTGTCCAAACCTTCGAACGCGCCGCCGTTCTTGTTGATATGCCCGTCGTCCGTGAACACGCGAAGGGAGGGGATGTTGTGCCGCTGCCCCACCTCGAAATCGTTCGGGTCGTGCGCGGGGGTGATTTTCACCGCGCCCGTGCCGAAGTCCGTTTCCACATATTCGTCCGCCACGATGGGGATTTCCCGCCCGATGACGGGCACGATCACGGTTTTGCCCACGATAGCCTTATAGCGCGGGTCGTCGGGGTTGACTGCGATGGCCGTGTCCCCCAATATGGTTTCGGGGCGGGTCGTAGCGCAGGTGATGGAATAGCTTTTATCCGGCGCGTCGTAGCGCACATGCCAGAGGTGGCTTGATTGCTCCTCGTATTCCACCTCGGCATCGCTGAGCGCGGTCTTGCACACGGGGCACCAGTTGATGATGCGATCCCCGCGATAAATAAGCCCTTTGTTATACAGGTTGACGAACGCCTTGATGACCGCCCTGCTGCAGCCTTCGTCCATAGTGAAGCGCTCACGTGCCCAGTCGCAGGAGGAGCCGAGCTTTTTCAATTGCTCCACGATGCGCCCGCCGTACACGCGCTTCCATTCCCACGCGCGCTCAAGGAATTTTTCGCGCCCGAGCGTGCGCTTGTCAAGCCCCTCCGCGCGCATCTGATCCACGATTTTGACCTCCGTCGCGATGGAGGCGTGATCCGTGCCGGGGAGCCAGAGCGTTTCAAACCCCGCCATGCGCTTGTAGCGAATCAGCGCGTCCTGCAGGGTTTCGTCTATGGCGTGACCCATGTGGAGCTGCCCCGTGATGTTCGGCGGGGGGATTACGATGCAGTAAGGCTCCTTGTCGGGGTTGGGCTCGGCGTGGAAATAGCCGTTCTTCTCCCATCTCTCATAGAGCCTGGTCTCCACGCTTGTGTGGTCGTAAGCTTTGGGCATATCGTCGTACATATGCGCCCTCCTTGTCGTGAACTGTAAAAAAGGGTCTTTCGTCCTAATATAAAGGACGGAAGACCCGCGGTACCACCTTTGTTGGACGCATTGGATGCGTCCCTCTCTTCGCCTTAACGCGGCGCACGTCCCATATTACCTGCTTTCATACGGGAGGCTCAAAAGCGACCTTCCGCCCTCCTGCGCCGACGGCTCTTGCAGCCCATGAAGCCGTCTCTCTGATGCGCCGCGCGTGGCGTACTCCTCTTTCTCATCGCCATATCTTTTTCCTATCATAGTGAGCGCCGGCGCTTTTGTCAAGCCGGGACGCTATTTTTTATTGTTCATCATGCCGCCGAGGAGCTGGGCGAGCATCATGGTGCTGTTCATACCGTTCATGTCGAACGCCTTGTTTTTCCCGCCGCCGTTCATGCTGCTGATGGCGTTGAGCATCTGCATGAGCTGCGCGGGGTCGTTCATGCCGCCGCGCTGCTGCGAAAATTGGGAAAACATGTTCGGCATCTGCTGCTGAAACTGCTGGAACTGCTGTTGGAATTGTTGCTGCGCGGGCGCGGCGCCGGGCGGCGGGGCGCCGGGCGGCTGCATCAGCGGCACGCCAAGCTGCGCGGCGATGTGCGCGCGCTCCCCGGGCGCGAGGAAAGGCTCCATCGCGGCGAGATATTCCCCCGCGCGCTCACGGCCCTGCTCGTTGCGTATGCGCGCCGCCATGATGTAGGCGGGCGACATGTGGGGCTGCGCGTCCTTTTGGCCCTGCGTGTTCTGCGTGTTGCCCTGCGGCGATCTTTGCATGGTACCCCCTCCGTTCTCCCTACATAGTATGCTCAAAAGCGAGCATTGTCGCATATACTATCGCGAAGGGAGCTGATTCGATGAAACGCGATCTCAGAGGGATGGGGAACGCAAGGCAGGGCAACAACAACCAAAGGCAGCAGCAGCCCGCGGGGCAAAATCAGCAGCAGGCGGGCTATCAGCAGCAGGCAGGCTATCAGCAACAGGCGGGTTATCAGCAGCAACCGGGCCAGCAGCAGCAGCCGGACATCAACAGCATCAACGAAGCTTTTCAGCATTACGGCGGGAAGAGCGACGCGGAGCTGATGAACGAGCTCGTGGGTTTCCGCAAACAGGGCGTGCTCGACGATGAGAAGCTTGCCGATGTGGCAAACCGCCTCTTTCCGCTTTTGAACGACCAGCAGCGCAAACGCCTGGAATCCGTGCTGGGCACGCTCAAGAATACCTGAGGGACTTAGCCTCAGTGATCCAGGGTCTCTTTGGGCGCGGCGTAGTTGAGCCACCAGGCGATTGCGCCGAAGCTCAGGCAGGCGGCCGAAAGCAGCCTGAAGTAGAGCGCCTGCTCCACGAAGAAGGAGAGCGCGAAGAGCCCTATCGAAACGAAGATATAGCGTCTCATGCGATCGCTCTCGAACGGCTTTGAGACGCTTTTTTTGCGCCTCTCGCGCTCCTGCTCGGCAAGCGAGAGCACGGCGGCGTCTATGGCCGCGTCCCCGGGGAGGAGCTCCTTGGCTTCGCCGTGGGCAACCAGCTCATCCGCCGTGACGAAGCCCACCTCCATTCCCTCAAGGCGCGAGAGAAGCGCGGACGCTTCTTTTGAGACCGAGGACGAGGTGAAGATCGACACCATGTTCGTGCCGCGCGCCTTGGCGCTGCGGCATGCGCGAAGCACGTCGTCCTCCGTGAGCGGCGCAGCGCTTTGCACCGTGCACACGAGGCAGTCCTGATTGAACTCGTCGATATGCTCCATCACATAGCCGCGCACCAGCTCATAGAACTCCTCGCGCGTGAGTTGCACGAGCCGCTCGCGGAAGAGCTTGGCCGAAAGCGCCTTCCTCTCGCGCGTGATAAAGCGCTCCAGCCGTATGCTCTTGATGAGTTCCGCCGCGACGGAGGCCGTCAGCGTCGCCGTGGCGGAGAGGACGATCGCCATGAGCGTGCTTTCCACCGCGGAGGAAAACCACAGATACGCGGCGCAGAGCATCACCAGGCGCAGCGCGATGAAGTCTACCGCCCGCGCGAGCGCGGTGCGCCCCTTGTAGAGCCTGCGTTTATAATAGGATAGTATCATTCTGCGTTGCTTCATAATCCACCTCCTTGGTATATGATTCCAAAAAATAAGCCTACATATTCACCCGTTTACCTCGCGCGGCCGCGGGTGTATAATAAACGTGTGATTTCAACGGAAAAAGAGCGGAATATCGCCATGTTCGGAGGCAGCTTCAACCCGCCCCACAATGGGCATGTGGCCTTGGCGCGGCGCCTGCGGGAGGAATTCTCGCTTTCGCGCGTGCTTTTTGTCGTCACCTGCGACCCGCCGCACAAGCGCGTCGCCGGGGATGTGGACGCGGCCGCCCGCCTTGCGCTCACGCGCGCCGCGCTCGAAGGGATGGACGGGCTCGAAGCGAGCGATATCGAGGTGCGCCGCGGCGGCAGGAGCTATACGATCGACACGCTGCGCGAGCTTCGCGCGCTCTATCCTGGGGCAAAGCTGCATCTTCTCATGGGGGAGGATATGCTCGAGAACCTGCCCCAATGGCGCGACCCGGAGGGAATAGTAGAGC
>JAEWMV010000101.1 GCA_023393045.1 Bacillota bacterium
GTATTGCTCCACCACGAAGGTATAAGGCACGGTGACGTGCATCGCCGCCGCGACACGCGTGCCGTTGCTGCCGTTTTTCTTGAAGTCGAAGGTCTTTAAGCCCTTGCCGTTTCGCCCCTGCATCTCATACTCGAACACGAAGCTGCGCTTGGCGTAGCCGCGGTCGGATAGGATGAGTATCTCGCCCTCGTCCGGTATCTGGTCGAAGAAGACCACCTCGTCCCCGCGCTCGAGCTTGATGCACTTGACGCCCGCCGCCACACGGCCCATTTCGGGGATGGTGGCCGTTTCGAAGCGGATGCTCATGCCGAGCTTTGTGATGAGCACGGTGCTGTGATCGTCCCCTTTCATCCGCTGCACGCCGATGAGCTCGTCCCCGTCCCTGACGGAGGCGGCCTGCACCT
Source organism: Bacillota bacterium (assembly GCA_023393045.1). Classification (GTDB taxonomy): domain Bacteria; phylum Bacillota; class Clostridia; order Christensenellales; family CAG-138; genus Phil1. The sequence continues at coordinate 405 of JAEWMV010000101.1, forward strand.
TTTTGTTGCGCGTATTGTACTCCGCCGCGGCGGTGCGCTTGATGTTGCCCTGCTTTGTGAAGAAGAGCAGCGCGCCCTCGCCGTTTTCCTCCATGCAGGAAACCACGCGCTCCCCGTTTTCAAAGGTGAGGATGGTGTTGATGTTGATGGGCTTGCCGCCGTTTTTCGTTTCGGGTATCTCGGAAACGGCGAGCGTGAAGCAGGAGCCCAAATTCGTAAAGAGCCGCAGGCGCTTTTCGGTGGTCGTCTGCGCGAGGTAGAGCGCGCGCTCACCTTCGGCGAGTATGTTCTGACCCAGCCTCGTGGGCACGCGGCGCAGCTTGTCCCCGTCGATGAGGGCGACGGTCACGTCCTCCACGACCTTGAGGTCCTCTTCAATATCCACCTCGACATGGTGCTCCTTGACGAGCATTGTGCGCCGGGCAACCGAATATTTTCCCTTGATTTCAAGCAGCTCGCCGATGATGACCTCCTTGAGCTTTTCGGGCGAGGCGAGTATGGCGTTGAGGTTTTTTATTTCGCGCCGCACGTCCTTGTATTCGTTTTCTATGGCGATGAGCTCGAGGTTGGTGAGCCTTTGCAGGCGCAAGTCCAAAATAGCCTGCGCCTGTATCTCCGTGAGGGAGAAGCGCGCCATGAGCTTTTCCTTGGCTTCTTTTGGCGTTTTGCTGCCGCGGATGAGGGCGATAACCTCGTCGATATTGAGTATGGCAATGCGAAGGCCTTCGAGGATGTGCTCGCGCCGCTTCGCCGCGTCCAGATCGAAGCGCGTGCGCCGCGTGACGACGTCCTCCTGATGGGCGATGTAATGGGCGATGAGCTCTTTTAGCCCCAGCTGCTGCGGCTTACCCTTTGCGATGGCCACCATATTGACGCCAAAGGTCACCTGCAAATCGGAGTATTTATAGAGGTATTGCAGGATCTTTTCCGCGTCCGCGTCCTTTTTGACCTCCACGACCGCGCGCATGCCCATGCGGTCGGATTCGTCGCGTATGTCGCTCACGCCCGCGAAGAGCACGCGCTTTTCCTGCGTGAGCTTTAAGATGCCCTCGAGCGAGCGCGCCTTGTTGACCTGATAGGGCATTTCCGTGACGACGATGAGCTGTTTGCCGTTCTTGCCCTGCTCGATCTCGGCCTTGGCGCGCACGGTGAGCTTGCCGCGCCCCGTCTCATAGGCGAGTTTGATTTCCTCGGAATCGAGTATGTATCCGCCCGTGGGAAAATCCGGGCAGGGGATGATTTTCATGAGCGCGCCCAGGGAGATGTCCGGCTCCTTCATCTGCGCGACGACCGCGTCTATGGTTTCCGCAAAATTGTGCGGCGGTATGTTCGTCGCCAAGCCCACGGCGATGCCGCTCGCGCCGTTGACGAGCAGGTTCGGGAACCTGCCGGGCAGGAGCACGGGCTCCTTTTGCGTGTCGTCAAAATTGAGCGTGAAGTCCACGCTGTCCTTTTCAATGTCGCGAAGAAGCTCCAGCGCGAGCGGGGTCATGCGCGCCTCGGTGTAGCGCATGGCGGCCGCGCCGTCCCCATCCACGCTGCCGAAGTTGCCGTGGCCGTCCACGAGGGGGGCCTGCATGTTGAAGTCCTGCGCCATGCGCACCATCGCGTCGTACACCGATGTGTCGCCATGTGGGTGGAATTTACCCAAACAGTCGCCCACGATGCGCGCGCTCTTCCTGTGGGGCTTGTCGGGTGTGACGCTAAGGCCCATCATGGTATAGAGTATCCTTCGCTGCACGGGCTTGAGGCCGTCCTCCACGCGCGGGAGGGCGCGCTCCAATATGACGTGCTCCGCGTAGGGCATCATGGAGGCGTGCATTACCTCGTCCATGCTGCGCGGCATGATGTTCTGGTCGGTGCCGATCGGGGGCTGCTCCGTCCTCTTCGCCATGCTCACTCACCCCTCTCCTCTTCATCCGCGCTTACGGGAACATAGGCTTTTTCCTCAAAGTGATCCTCTTTGTTAAAGTCCGCGAACTCGCTGATGTATTCCTTGCGTGGGGCGACCTTATCGCCCATCAAAATTGTGACGAGATGCTCCACGTCCGCCGCGTCGTCTATCGTGACGCGCACGAGAGAGCGGTTTTCGGGGTTCATGGTGGTCTCCCACAGCTGCTCGGGATTCATTTCGCCAAGCCCCTTGTAGCGCTGGAGCGTATAGCCCTTGCCGAAGGTCTTGAGCGCGCGGGCGAGCGCCGCGTCGTCATAGAGATAGCGCGCGTCCTTGCCCTTCTGTATGCGATAAAGCGGCGGCATGCCCATGTAGACATGCCCGTCCATGATGAGCTCCTTCATATAGCGGTAGAAGAACGTAAGCAATATCGCCCGTATGTGCGCGCCGTCCTGATCCGCGTCGGAGAGGATGATGATCTTGTCATACTTGAGCCCGTCGAGCGAAAAATCCTGCCCGATGCCCGTGCCGATGGCGGTGATGATGGAGCGGAACTCCTCGATGGCGAGCACCTGGTCGATGCGCTTTTTTTCCACGTTGAGAGGCTTGCCGCGAAGCGGCAGTATCGCCTGAAAGCGCCTGTCCCTCCCCTGCTTGGCGCTGCCGCCCGCAGAGTCCCCCTCGACGATGAAAAGCTCGTTCTGGTTGGGGTCGCGCCCCGTGCAGCTTGAAAGCTTGCCCACGAGAGGCGCGTTCTCAAGCTTGTTCTTCTCGCGCGCCATGTTCTTGGCCTTACGCGCGGTCTCGCGCACCTTGGCGGCCTTGACGGCCTTGTCCGCCATCTTGTTGGCGGTGTCCGCATTCTTTAAGTCCTCGAGCACGGGCACGAGCAATTCGCTCATCACATACTCCACGGCGGGCTTTGCCTCCGTGTTGCCAAGGCGCGTTTTGGTCTGCCCCTCAAACTGTATGGTGTGCATCTTGAGGGAGAGGACGGCGGTGAGCCCTTCGCGGAAATCCTCGCCCGTCAAAGAGGCGTCCCTGTCTTTCAAAACGCCGTGCTTGCGGCAATAATCGTTCATGATTTTTGTGAGCGCGCTCTTAAAACCCGTTTCGTGCGTGCCGCCCTCGGTGGTGGGGATGTTGTTGACGTAGCTGAAAAGGCTCTCCGCGTACCCGTCGTTATGCTGGATGGCGACCTCCACCATGATGTCGTCCTTTTTTCCGCTGATGAAAATGGGCTCGTCGTAGAGCGGGGTCTTGTCCGCGTTGAGGTATTTGACAAAGTCGGAAAGGCCGCCGTCGAACTTATACTCCCGCTCCTTGTGCTTGCCCCACTCCCGCTCGTCGTCGAGCCGGAATTTGATGCCGCGGTTGAGATAGGCAAGCTCGCGCAGGCGCTTACTGATGATTTCAAAATTCATCTCCAGCGTTTCGAACACGGACTTGTCCGGCAAAAAGGTGATTTTCGTGCCCTGCCGCCTCGTCCTGCCCGTTTCGGCGAGCGGCGCGCCCGGCACGCCGGAATGGGTTTTGCCCGCCTTGTCGGTATAGCTCCTGAATTTTTGTTCAAACACCCTGCCCTCGGTGCATACTTCCACCGTGAGGTATTCGGAAAGCGCGTTGACCACGCTCGCGCCCACGCCGTGCAGGCCGCCCGAATAGCCATAGGAATCGTTGTCGAATTTGCCGCCCGCGTGGAGCTTTGTAAAGACCACCTCCACGCCGGAAACGCCGAGCTTTTCGTGGATGCCCACGGGGATGCCGCGCCCGTTGTCCTCAACGGTGACGGAATAATCCCGGTGGAGCGTGACGCTCACGGTGTCCGCAAAGCCGTTGGCCGCCTCGTCCACCGCATTGTCCACGATTTCCCAGAGCATGTGGTGCAGCCCGCGCGCGCCCGTGCTGCCGATGTACATGCCCGGGCGCATGCGCACGGCCTCCAGCCCTTCTATCACTTTTATGTCGCTGACGGTATAGTCCTTTGACATGAAAATCCTCCGGCATACACAATATACGGTAGTCGAGCATGCCTTTCATAACTTTATATTATAAAGCAAGCCATCTTCGCGGGCAAGTGCGAGAATATTATGGCCTTTGGCGTGCGAAACTACTTTGGGAGGTGACGATATGGATCACGATTTGGAATTGCTCAATGAAATATATAGGAACGCCGACTTTTCAAAGGACATACTGGGCAGGCTCATCAAACTGTGCAAGGACGCGACGTTTCGCTGCGTGATGGCCTCGCAGTTCGCGGAATACCACGCGGTGCTCCTTGAGGCGGAGGAGCGCATCGCCGCCAAGGGGGAAGCGCCCGACGGATACAGTCAGATATTGAGAAGGCCCGTCTACTGCGGCATCCGCATCAACGCGCGCATGGACAGCTCCTCTTCCCACCTTGCGGAAATGCTCGTGCAGGGGAGCGCCATGGGGCTCATCGAGGCGGCGCGCGCGGAGAAGAAATACAGCGATGCGGAAAAGACCACGCTCGCGCTCGCCCAGCGCCTGCGCACGGCGGAGGAAGCCAACATCAGGCAATTGCTCGAATACGTATAGCGTTTTTTATTTCAGCTCGGAAAGGATTGCGTTGTAGATGGCCGGGGCGCGCTCCGGCCAAGCCCTTTGCGCGCGCCTGGCGCTCTCCTCGTCGGCGAGCAAAAGCTCTATCCTTATCAGTTCCCCGTTCAGCTCCATCGCCTTCAACGTGACGCGGCACGCCCCGCTACTCGTGCGTTCGATGGCGCTCGCGTAGCGCGTCTGCTGGAGGAGCTTTTCCCCGTAGGATTCCGCGCAGACGTCTATCCCGGCCCGCTGGGACTGGGGCACGCGCTCGATGAACATATCGAGCGTCTCCCTCCCCTTGGGCGTGAGGCAATACGCCTGCCCGTAGGGCCGCGGCACCGCCGCGAGGAAGCCGCCCTCCTCCAGTTCATAGACCGCGCTTTGCAGCTCGAAAAACGGAAGCAGCCCGTATTGGCCGAAAAAGGTCGTCATCTGCTCGCGCGTAGGCTCCGCGGGAAGCTTTTTGAGCGCGTACATCACGACGATTTTATCCTTTGTGAACCCATCCTCAAAAAACGACATGGCTTTCACCTCGAATCGGTAAGCTCTGCATTGATTATAGTGTATAAATCGGCATTCGTCCACAGCGCGGCGCGCGCCGAGGCCGGGAATAATCCGTATTCATCCTATGTTCATCACAGAGCGCGAGGGTCAGAGCACCTCGAAGTAATTCCCCATGTGCTGCTTGCACTTCTTTTTGAGCTGTGAAATATCCTTTGTAAAATCATCGATGGAATGATATGTATTCGCTTTGTTTGAAATTCCCGCAATCGAAAGGCTCGCGATGGGGAAATTCTCCGTCACCCCATGCCTGTTTTTCGATACGATGTATCCGTTTTTTACATCCTTATCGCAATAGAGCGACGCGACTCTCAAAGCAAATTGATTGAGCACGGCTTTGCAGTATTCCTCACCCTCCTGATAATCGCAGATGACGATAAAATCATCGCCGCCTATGTGCCCGATGAACTCATTTCTCACGGCGCATTCACGCAGGATATCCGCAACGAGGTGAAGCATCCTGTCGCCGTTGGGGAAGCCGTACGCATCGTTATACGCCTTGAAATTATCGATATCGTAATAGGTGATGCAATAAGGCTGTTCTCCCAATACGCGGCTCAATATTTCCTTTTCAATCAGCCGGTTTCCGGGCAGGCCCGTCAAGGGGTTCACGCTCAGGGCGGCGTCGATCTCCACCTGCGTGCAGGTACTGAGCAGGTCCTTGATGGTAACAAGTCCCAGATATTTGCCGTCCTTTTCCACGACGATGGGGTCATAGAGCCGTTCAAACGGCCTTTGCATCGCAAAGCGCGAGGCCTGGTCGACGGGCATGCTGTAGTTGACCCTTAAAAAATCGGTGTTTATGAGCTGGCGGATGATTTTCTTGCTGTGTAGGCTGTACCCATACCTGCCCCCCAGCTTTTCATTGAGCGACGCCCGGGTCATGAAACCCACGGCGACGTCGTCTTCAAGCACTGTGAATTCGGTGATGGTCGGGTTGAGCCTCAAGGTCTCGTAAATGTTCTCGACCCTTTCATTGGGCGAAAAAGTATACCCCGGCTTGGATAATCCCCCCATGGTGGGATAAACCGAGCTTCTGACCTTGTCGGTATAATTCTTTTCGTGGAATTTTCTTATCATACCGATCTTTTCCGGTGCGATGTCCTGAAACATCTCCTGTGGAATCCCCAGGAAATAGCCCTGCCCGAAATCGACGTTGAGCTTGACGAGCGTTTTTAATTCTTCCTCGGTCTCAATCCCTTCGGCGATCAGCTTGATGTCGGCATTTTTGCCAAAGTCCACCATCGCCTTGCACAGCAATTGCTTTGTGACGTCCTTGTCGATGTTCCTCACAAGGGCCATATCCAGCTTGATATAATTCGGCCTGATATTGGCGATGGCGTTGAGGCCTGAATAGCCCGCGCCGACATCGTCTATGGCGATTCCGTAGTTCTGGTTTTTATAGTGATTGATCGAGCTTAGAAACGCCTCGCTGTCCGTGATGGAGGCGCGCTCTGTGATTTCAAAAATCACGTTGTCGGAATCCAGCCCGTATTCATTCAAAAAGGTTCTCGTAACGCCTTCCTTGAATTTTTTATCGTGGATAATATTGGAATTGACGTTTAAAAACAGCTTTTTTTCAGCCTCTATGCTCACGGATTTTTCCAATGCTTTCGCCCTGCACAGCGCCTCAAGCTCCCATGCCTTGTTGATCTTGTCGGCCATTTTGAACATCTGCTCAATGTCCATCTGAAGCGCGCTGTTGGAGATTCTGCTCAGGGCCTCATAGCCGTAAATCTGGCCGTCCGTCAACGAGACGATCGGCTGGTATACGGGCTTTATATATCCACCTTCCAGAATCTCTTTCAATAATTCATAGTGGTTTTTCATAGCTGTACTCACCCCTACTTATATCATCGGTTTTGGGCAGGGAAACATAAGCAAATCCGCGTAAAGATTATGTAATATTCAGATCAGCGCACGGCGCAATGAACAATATGGCGTATGTCCGTCACAGGGCATATCGGCGGCCCCCACAGGCCCGAATCCTATCCAGAATTGTTTTGTATCCCCAATATGAGTTCCATGCATACTATGTTATTGAGACGTTCCACACAGGACGGCGCAAAAAGAATATACAGAATGGACGTGAATCTATTGAGATTTGGTTATCAAGGTAACGGATGCGGCAACCAGAACAACCGCAATTTTTCGCAGAACGATGCCTTCGTCGGCGGAGGCGGCTTCCCGCCCGGCGGCATCTGCTGCCCGCCCGGCCCTCCGGGCCCCAGGGGCTGCCCCGGCCCTCAGGGTTGCCCCGGCCCTCAGGGTCCCACCGGCCCTCAGGGTCCGCAGGGTCCTCAGGGTCCCACCGGCCCGCAAGGCCCTCAGGGCGCGCAAGGCCCCTTCGGCCCGCAAGGCCCGCAGGGTCCCCAGGGTGCGCAAGGCCCGCAAGGTCCTCAGGGACCGCAGGGCGCACAGGGTCCCATCGGGCCTACGGGTCCCACGGGAGCAACGGGGGCTACCGGCGTAGGCGCAACCGGGCCGACCGGCCCCACGGGCGCGACGGGCGCGACGGGCCCCACCGGGCCGACCGGCGCTACCGGCGTAGGTGCGACCGGACCGACAGGTCCCACCGGCGCGACGGGGGCGACGGGTCCCACCGGACCGACCGGCGCTACCGGCGTCGGTGCGACCGGGCCGACCGGCCCCACGGGCGCCACAGGAGCAACGGGTCCGACAGGACCTACCGGCGCTACCGGTGTCGGCGCGACCGGACCGACAGGTCCCACCGGACCGACGGGCGCGACTGGGGCGACGGGTCCCACCGGGCCGACCGGCGCTACCGGGCCTACCGGTGCAACCGGACCCACGGGTCCCACCGGACCGACAGGCGCAGATGGCGCAATTGGGCCTACCGGGCCCACGGGCGCATGCGTTTATACACAACCGCGACAGCAAAAATTTAACAAATTCTTTTTCTCAAGATAATGCGGCACTTACTCCTGCTTGCCGGGCATCCTTTACGCCCAGGCGGGTCGAAAGGTTATTGACAAGGCGAGGCTGAATATATATTATTAGTTAGTCAATCTAATTAATTGGAAAGGGCAATCGGACATATGAACGCATTTGAGGAGAGTTTAAACGGCCTGCTGGTCGACACGTTCAACTATATCCTCAAGTTCGAGGAAAAATCCCTGCGGTCGATCTCGGATACGCCGGTTACGGTCACGGAGGCGCATATACTCGAGGCCATAGGCAAAAACGGCGGCAGCGCCTCCATAAGCGAGATTTCGGCGCTGCAGAAGGTCACCCTTCCCACCGCAACGGTTGCAGTAAAAAAGCTGGAAAAAAAGGGCTTCATCGAAAAGGCCCCTTGCACACAGGACGGCAGACGCGCCATCGTGAGCCTGACGCAGCTGGGCAAAAAGCTCGACATGGCGCATGGCATATTCCACCACAAGATGATCAAGGACATCACCCGCAGGCTTACGGATAGCGAAAAGGACGTGCTGCTCTGCGCCGTGCGCAAGCTTTCGGATTTCTTCAGGGAAAAGGTTGAGGCGAACTAAATGGGTTTAAAGATAATCGGCACCGGCCGCGGCCTGCCGCAGCGCGAGGTGACCAACCAGGCGCTGCTGCAGTTTGTGGATACCTCCGACGAGTGGATAATCACCCGCACAGGCATACGGAGCCGGCGCGTGTGCACGGGCGAGACGCTTACGGACCTATCGGCCCAGGCTGCGGGGAACGCGCTTGAAAAGGCGGGCGCGGATATCCGGGATATCGGTCTTATCCTCTGCTCCACCATTGGCGGCGACTACGTCACCCCCTCCCTCGCCTGCACCGTATCCGAGCGGCTGGGCGCCTGCTGTCCCGCGTTCGACCTCAACGCCGCCTGCTCGGGTTTTCTGTACGCGCTGGAGACCGCGGACGCCTTCCTGGCTGCCGGCAAGGCGGAAAAAATACTCATCGTGTGCGCCGAGCGGATGTCGCGGCATGTGGACTGGGCGGACAGGGCGACCTGCGTGCTCTTCGGCGACGGCGCGGGCGCGTGCGTGGTCACCGAAGGAAATGCGCTCAGGTACCTGCACCTTACCGCCTCGGGCAACAGCAAAATGCTCTGCCTCCCTTCCGGCACGGGCAACAGCCCGTTTATAGCGGAAAAGCGGGCGCCGGGATCCCTGCACATGGACGGGCAGGAGGTGTTCAAGTTCGCGGTGGGCATGGCGGAGAAGGAGCTGGCGCGCGCGCTGGACGCGCTGGGGCTTGAGGCGGAGCAAATCGACCATTTTCTCATCCATCAGGCAAACAAGCGCATCATAGACGCCATCCGTGTGCGCGTGGGGCAGCCGGAGGAAAAATTTCCGCAGAACATCAACCGCTACGGCAACATGTCCTCGGCCACAATACCCGTGCTGTTGGACGAGTGCCTGGAGGCGGGCAGAATCAAGCAAGGCGACGCGCTCTATATGACCGCATTCGGCGCGGGGCTCACCACGGGCGCCTGCATTCTGGTCTGGGAGTAAGCTTGCTTCATATAACCGCATTTATATTTTATCAATTTGGAGGAAATCATCATGTTGGAAAAGATCATCAAGGTACTCAGGGAGTATAAGCAGGACGAAAGCCTCGAGGTCACCGAGGCAAGCACGTTCGACGAGCTTGGGTTCGACTCGCTGGACACCGTGGAGCTGGTGATGAACATCGAGGAGGAATTCGGCGTAAGCATCGAGCTCGAAGAGGGCATCAAGAGCGTGGGGGATTTGCTTGGCGTCATCCAAGCCCAGCTTTGAGGTGGAGGCATGATTACATCTGCGCTTTGCGCACTGCTTAACATCAAATACCCCATATTTCAGGGCGGCATGGCCTGGGTTGCCGACGCCGCGCTGGCCTCTGCCGTGTCCAACGCCGGCGGTTTGGGCATCATCGCCGCGGGCAACGCGCCCGCCGACTATGTGCGCGGTGAAATCCACAAGGCCAGGACGCTTACCTCCCGCCCCTTCGGCGTCAACATCATGCTGATGAGCCCTTTCGCCGGGGACATCGCGCGCATGGTGGCCGAGGAGCAGGTCGCCGTGGTCACGACCGGCGCGGGCAACCCTTCCAAACATATAGGCCTATGGAAGGACGCAGGCATTCGGGTCATACCCGTGGTGCCCTCCACCGGCATAGCCAAGCTGGTGGCGCGCGCGGGCGCTTGCGCCGTAATCGCCGAAGGCTGCGAGAGCGGCGGTCACATAGGCGAGCTCACCACCATGGCGCTAGTACCGCAGGTGGTGGACAGCGTCGCCGTACCCGTTATCGCCGCGGGCGGCATAGCGGACGGGCGGGGCATCGCCGCGGCATTCATGCTGGGCGCGGTGGGCGTGCAGTGCGGTACGCGGTTTCTGGCCGCCAGGGAGTGCAACATACACCGGAACTACAAGGATAAAATTCTTAAAGCCAAGGATATCGATACCATCGCCACAGGCAAACGCCTGGGGCACCCCGTACGTTCGCTCAAGAGCGCCTTCTCCCGTGAGTTCTTCGCCAGGGAGTATGACAGCACCGTGACCAACGAGGATCTGGAGGCCCTGGGCAGCGGCGCGCTGCGCCTCGCGGCTGTGGAGGGCGATGAAAAGCGCGGCTGCTTTATGGCAGGCCAGGTCGCGGGCATGGTCAGCCGCGAGCAGACCGCAAAAGAGATGATAGCGGAGATGTTCCAAGAGGCGGAGCAGCTCCTGAGCGGAGCCGCGGCATGGGTAAAATAGCTTTCGTATTCCCCGGCCAGGGTGCGCAGTACGTCGGCATGGGCAAGGAGTTGTACGCCGCCTCCCCCGCCGCGCGCGCGGTATTCGACGCTGCGGGCGACGCCGTCAGGCGACTGTGCTTTGAGGGGCCGGCTGAGGCGCTCAACGAGACCCTCAACACCCAGCCCTGCCTTTTTGCGACGGACCTTGCCGCCGCGTATGCCTTAAACGAAGCCGGCATATACGCCGAGGGCGTTGCCGGGTTTTCGCTCGGCGAAATTCCCGCGCTGGCCTACTGCGGCCTGCTTTCCCCGCAGGACGCTTTGGCGCTGGTGCGGTTGCGGGCGGCGGCTATGCGGGCCTGCGCGCAGGAAAACCCCGGCGCCATGTTGGCCGTGCTTAAGCTCCCGGCACAAGAGGTTGAAGCGGCCTGCGACGGGCTTGACAACGCCTACCCCGTCAACTACAACGCGCCGGGGCAGACGGTGGTCGCCTGCGCGCAAAGCACGGCGGAAACGCTGCTTGCCCGTATAAGCGAGCTTGGCGGCAAGGCGCTTAAACTCGCCGTAAGCGGCGCATTCCACTCTCCGCTCATGCAGGGCGCGGAGCGGGCGCTTGCCGACTTCGTATCCACGCTCAGCTTCGGCGAAATGCGGCTGCCGCTCTACGCGAACGTCACCGGCGGGGTCTACGCCAACCCCAAAACGCTGATTCCCAGGCAGGTCGCAAGCCCGGTGCTGTGGCAAAGGACCATAGAGAATATGACCCGGGACGGCTTTGACCGCTTTATCGAGGCGGGGCCGGGCAAGGTGCTCTCGGGGCTCATCAAAAAGATCAACCCAAACGCAGCCGTGTACAATGTGGGCGATCTCGCGTCGCTTGAACGCACGGCACTGGAGGTAAAAGGTGCCGGAGCATAATTTACAAGGCAAAACCGCCATCATAACCGGCGGTTCGCGCGGCATAGGCAGGGCTATTGCGCAAAAGCTGGCCTCTTGCGGCGCGGACATCGCCATCATCTACTCCGGCAGCCGGGACGCGGCACAGGCTGTCTGCGCAGAGGTTTCGATCTGCAGCGTAAAGGCGCTCGCCTACCGGTGCGACGCGGGGGACTACCAAGCGGTACGGGATGTCTGCACACAAATTATTGCGGACTTCGGCAGGGCGGACATACTCGTCAACAACGCCGGCGTCACCCGCGATGGCCTCTTGCTTCGTATGTCCGAAGAGGACTTTGACCGCGTGCTGGGCGTAAACCTCAAGGGCGCGTTCAACTTCACAAAGCACCTCGCGCGGCACCTGATGAAATCGCCCGCGGGGCGCATCGTCAACATCGCCTCCATAGCAGGGCTTATGGGCAACGCCGGCCAGGCCAACTACGCCGCCTCCAAGGCCGGCCTCATTGGCTTCACCAAGACCGTCGCGAAGGAGCTTGCGCCGCGCGGGATCACCTGCAACGCTATCGCGCCCGGCTTTATCGACACGGATATGACCGAAGCCATGAACGCCGAGGCCGCCGGGCGCCTGAAAGCGCTCATCCCCCTGGGGCGTTCGGGTAAGGCGGACGAGGTTGCAGAGCTTGCGGCGTTCCTGTGTTCAGAGGGGGCTGCGTACATCACAGGCGAAGTCATTCGCATAGACGGCGGCATGGCGATGTAGCCAGCCGCAGTATTTATGGCATTATTTATACTTTTTGAAGCAGGAGAACAGATACTATGAAACGGGTCGTCATAACGGGCTTAGGCTGTATCACGCCTGTGGGCAACGATGTTCCCGCCTTCTGGGATAGCCTCACACACGGCAGGCACGGCTTTGCGCCCATCACGAAGTTCGACGCCGGCGATATGAAGATCTCCCTGGCGGCCGAGGTCAAGGGCTTTGACCCCACGGCATATATGGAGAAGAACGAGGCGCGCAGGATGGATTTATACGCCCAGTACGCAATGGCCGCCGCGGCGCAGGCAGTAGCCGAAAGCGGTATATTGGGTACGGTTTCACCCCAAAGGCTGGGCGTGTACATCGGTTCCGGCATAGGCGGCATGAACACATTTGTGGAGGAAACCGCCAAGCTCCTCACAAAGGGCGCGGGCAGGATATCCCCTTTCTTCATACCCATGATGATAGGCAACATGGCGTCCGCGCTGGTCGCCATGCGCTACGGCGCGTGCGGGCCTAACCTGCCCGTGGTCACCGCCTGCGCCACATCTACGCACACCATAGGCGAAGCGTTTCGGGCAATCAAGCACGGCTACGCGGACGCCATAATCACAGGCGGGGCGGAGGCTACCGTATGCCCGCTCGCGGTGGGCGGCTTCGCGAACATGCTGGCGCTTTCTCCCACGTCCGATCCGGACAGCTGCTCCATCCCCTTCGACCGCCGCAGGAACGGCTTCGTGATGGGCGAGGGCGCGGGCGTAATCGTGCTGGAAGAATACGAGCACGCCAAGGCGCGGGGCGCGCACACCTACTGCGAAATCGCAGGCTACGGCAACACCTGCGACGCCTACCACATGACCGCCCCCCATCCCGGGGCTGAGGGCGGCGCGAATATGATAACCGCGGCGCTTGCCGAGGCGGGCGTTACGGGCGACGAGCGGCTCTATTGCAACCTGCACGGCACCTCCACCCCGCTCAACGACAAGGCCGAAACGCTGGCGCTCAAGCGGGTGTTCGGCGAGCTTGCGTATAAGATTCCCGTCAGCTCAACCAAATCGATGACGGGGCACATGCTGGGCGCGGCGGGCGGCGTGGAGGCCATCGCCTCCATAAAGGCGCTGGAGACCGGCATACTGCCCCCCACCGTAGGCTACCGCGAGCCTGACCCGGAGTGCGATCTGGACTACGTACCCAACACCGCGAGGGAATGGCGCATAGACAAGGCGCTCTCCATATCGCTGGGCTTTGGCGGTCACAACGCGGGCGTACTCTTCAGAAGAATTGAGGAAACGCTATGAACATCGAAAACGTGCGGGCGCTCGCCCGTATCCTTCAGCAATACGGCCTCTCCTCCATGGAGGTCTCGGAGGGCGGCACAAAAATCAGGCTGGAGGCGGCGCAGTGCGCGGCCTTGCCCCCCGCTTCGGCCGGCACACCGGACGGCGCGGACGCGGCGCCGGCGCTCCAGGACGAAAATACCGTCAACTTCAACAGCCTCATAGAGGTCAGGTCCCCTATGGTGGGCGTGTTCTACTCCTCATCCTCCCCCGAGAGCCCGCCCTTTGTCGCCATTGGCAACAAGGTTAAAAGGGGCGATACACTGTGCATCATCGAGTCCATGAAGCTCATGAACGAGATCACCGCCGAGCAGGACGGGGAGATTGTGGATATCTGCATGCGAAACGGCGAAATTGCCGAGTTCGGGCAGGTGCTCTTCAAGATGTTTTGAGGTAATTGTTATGAATAAAACCGACATTATGAAGCTCCTCCCCCACCGCGCGCCCATGCTGCTGCTCGATGAGGTAGAGCTGGTGGACGGCGCGTCCGTGGGCAGCTATACCGTGCGCGGCGACGAATTCTTCCTGCAGGGGCACTTTCCCGGCAACCCCGTGGTGCCCGGCGTGATGCTCTGCGAGATGATGGGGCAGTCCGCGTGCCTCCTGATAGCCCCGCAAAGGGAAAATTTCACCCCCTATTTCACGGGCATGGACAAAGTCAAATTCAAAAACAAGGTGCTGCCGGGGGATAAGCTCATACTCAGGAGCGCGCTTATCCGCAGCAAGCATCCCTTCTACTTCGTCAAAAGCGAGGGCTATGTGGGCGATAAGCTCTGCGTCAGCGCGGAGCTCTCCTTCGCCGTGATAGGAGAGTAGCCATGTTTACGAAAATACTCATCGCCAACCGCGGCGAGATTGCCGTACGGGTGATTCGCGCGTGCAGGGAAATGGGCATAGCTACCGTGGCGGTGTTCTCCGAAGCGGATAAGGAGGCGCTGCACGTAAGCCTTGCCGACGAGAGCTACTGCATAGGCGGCCCGCAAGCCAGGGAGAGCTACCTCAACATGAATGCGGTGCTCGCCACGGCCATTGCCGCCAAGGCCGAGGCCATACACCCCGGTTACGGCTTTTTGGCCGAAAACCCGGCTTTCGCCGCGCTGTGCCGCGAACATGGCATCGCCTTCATCGGCCCCGAACCCGAGACCATCGCCAGCATGGGCGACAAGAACGCCGCCAGGCAGACCATGCGCGCGGCGGGCATACCCGTCATACCCGGGTGCGATTTGGCAGAAAGCCCGGAACAGGCGAAGCGGGAAGCGGAGAAGATCGGCTTTCCGCTCCTGATCAAGGCCTGCGCGGGCGGCGGCGGACGGGGCATACGCCTGGTCACGGAGGCGGCGAGCTTTGAAAAACACTATAATGCCGCAACGGCCGAGGCGCGCGCGGCGTTTGGCAACGGCTCGGTATATTTGGAAAAATACCTGAGCCCCGTCAAGCATATCGAGATGCAGATACTCGCCGACCACCACGGCAACGTGGTCTGCCTTGGCGACAGGGATTGTTCCACCCAGCGCAAAAATCAGAAGCTCATTGAGGAAAGCCCCGCGGCAATCCCCGGCGATGTGCGGGAGCGCATGACCGCGGCCACCATAGCCGCCGCCAAGGCGGCAAATTACCGCGGCGCGGGCACCGTGGAATACCTCTGCGACAGCAAGGGTGAATTCTACTTCATGGAGATGAACACGCGCCTGCAGGTGGAACACCCGGTCACCGAGATGGTGACCTGGATAGACCTCGTCAAGTGGCAGATACGCATTGCCGCGGGCATGGCGCTCGAATTTGCCCAAAGCGATATCGCCTGCCGCGGCCACGCCATAGAGTGCCGCATCAACGCCGAGGATCCCTACCGCAACTTCCGGCCGTCCGCGGGCAAAATCGGCATGCTGCACATACCGGGCGGACCCTGGGTGCGCTTTGATACGGCCGCCTACGACGGCTATACCATCTCCCCCTTTTACGATTCGCTCATAGGCAAGCTCGTGGTGCTCGCCAAGACCCGCGACGAGGCCATACGCAAAATGAAGGCCGCGCTGTGCGAGTTCATACTCGAGGGCGTGGAGCACAACGCCGAATTCCAAACCGAAATACTCTCCAGCGAGGAATTCGCAAGCGGCGCCTACACAACCGACTATCTTTCGGCGCTTATGCCATAATGAGGTAACGCCATGCTATTCAGAAAACCCAGGAATCCTCTGGAGGGCCAGGCGCGCATGCAGAAGGCCGCCGCGGGCGCTGTGGCCGAGGAGCCGCAGGTCGCCTGCCCCAAATGCAAAAAGCAGCTTTCCCAGACGGAGCTTATCGATACGCTGAGCACCTGTCCCTACTGCCGCTATCATTTTCGCATAAACGCGCGCAAGCGCCTCAATATACTCTGCGACGAAGGCAGCTTCCTCGAGCTGGACGCCGAGCTTACCTCCAAGAACCCGCTGGATTTTCCCGGCTATGACAAAAAGCTTAAAAACGCCATGCTTGAGAGCGCGGAAAACGAGGCTGTGGTGTGCGGCGTGGGCCGCATAGGAGGCATGCAGGCGGCGATATTCGTGATGGAGCCGGGCTTTATGATGGGCAGCATGGGCAGCGTCGTGGGTGAAAAAATCACCCGGCTATTCGAGCGCGCCACCGCTATGGAGCTGCCCGTGGTGGGCTTCACGGTATCGGGCGGCGCGCGCATGCAGGAGGGCATACTCTCGCTCATGCAGATGGCCAAGACGGACGGCGCGGTGCAGCGGCACGGCGAGGCGGGCAACCTCTTCCTCTGCGTATTGACAGACCCCACCACCGGCGGCGTTACCGCGAGCTTTGCCATGGCGGCGGACATCATACTGGCCGAGCCCTTCGCGCTCATAGGCTTCGCGGGCCCGCGCGTGATAGAGCAGACCATGCGCAAAAAGCTGCCCGAGGGCTTCCAGCGCTCGGAATTTTTGCTGGAACGCGGCTTCGTGGACGGCATCGTGGACAGGCGGCGGCAAAAGCACTGTATCGCGCAGCTCTTGGCGCTGCACGCAAAGGAGGCACA
>JAEWMV010000110.1 GCA_023393045.1 Bacillota bacterium
TCCAAAGCCTGAAGGAAAGGCTTGGTATCTTGGAATGAAAGGGAGAACGACTATGAAAGAAAACAGTTTTGAAAACAGCGGTTACGCCCGGCTGTTTGCGTGGGTTGCCAAAGCAAAGTTTACGATGGGCTTGTTTTTCGCGGTGTATGTGGTTCTGTTCCTTTTGTTGGGACTGCTCATCGAAGGAACTGCTGTTACGCTCGACTTTTTTACCGCGCTGGAAATGATGATCGCCTGCTTTTTAATCGGGGTGTTGCAGCAATTCATTCTTCCGATGGATAAACACAACCAAGCCAGAAAAATTCTTTGGGTTGTTTCCGGTGCATCCATCACTTTGCTGTTTGGGCTTGTCTTCCAATGGTTCAAGGCGTTTCCGGCCTGGTGCTTCATCGCGTTTGTCGCCGCAATAATAATTGGTTTGTTGCTTGTGATACTCAGCAACCATCTCGAACTCCATAATGAGACAAAACAGCTTAACCGCAAATTGGCGCAGTTTCAAAGCGCCCACAAGAGTAATGAGGATTCGCTTTAGAAAAAGCAAATCAAATTCCAATTTATCGCTCGACTCCTGCAAAAAAAGTATCCCCGGCTTCGTCGGGGATACTTTTTTGAGCAATAAATCAAGCCGGATTTATTTTATAGCCGGTATTCTCTCCTCGCACGGCACGCCGCAGTTGCATTTCGCGCACGCGGAGCGCGGCGCGTACTGAGGCAGTATTTCGGCGAGATAATCGTTGCATACGCTATGGTCCTTGCCCGCCCTGGTGATCGCATGGGGCGGGCATCGCTTCATGCACGCGCCGCAGGTCCCGCGCGTCAGATACAGGCAGTATTCATAATAGCTCGTATAAGCGCGCCGCGTCGGCGCGAGGGGCAGCGTTGTGATGACGCTGCCAAAGCGCCCCGCCGAACCCTTTTGCGTGATGAGCGCGCGGTGCAGGCCGAACGTGCCGAGGCCCGCGGCATAGGCCACGTGCCGCTCCGACCAGTTGGACACCCTGTCCTCCACCTTATGGCGAGGGTCAAGCCCGGGCGATACGGCCTGCGCGCCCAACGCGCGGATAAGCTCGACGAGATAAGCGCGCACGACGCCGTTGAAGGTTTCCCCGTCGATCCTCGCCGCGATCCATTCGGCGGAGGGCATGCCGGGCCCGCGGTTCGATTTGCGTATTTCCTTTGTAAACGGCAAAAAGTAGGAAATGACGCTCTTCGCGCCGGGCAGCCATCCTTCCGGCAGCATGAAATGTGCGCCCACGATTTCCGGCTTTTGGAACTCAATAAAACAGCCGTCGTCCGCCGCGGCCACGCCCAGGAGCGGCGCGTCGTAAATGCGTACGTCCGGGTTTTCCGGCAACGCATTGCGCGGGTCGGTAGCGACCAGTTCAGCTATTTTCTCTTCGATGTGCCTGCGCCCATCCATACCTTTGCGCCTTCTTTCCCCAATGATTCTTTTATGACACTCTATAGATTATTCAACCACAGCGCGCCGGATTAATCAAGCGCAGGACGGCGATAAAGCGCTCTTGCGCCGGACGCGCCCCTTTCGCGGCTTTCCATCAAGGCCGCCTTATGGTATAATAAATCGCTTATAGGGAAAAGGGGATAATGGATGGATTTTAGCGTTCTCAACGACAGGCAGCGCGAGGCTGTCACATGCCTCGAAGGGCCTTTGCTCGTGCTCGCGGGGGCGGGTTCGGGCAAGACAAAAGTGCTCACATACAGGATTGCAAACCTCGTCGAGCACGGCGTGAAACCGTGGAATATACTTGCGCTCACCTTCACCAACAAGGCCGCGGGCGAGATGCGCGAGCGCGCTTCGGCGCTCGTGGGCACGGGCGGGGAGGAGCTTTGGGTCACCACCTTCCACTCCTTCTGCGCGAAGCTGCTGCGCATCGAGTGCAGCCTTGTGGGGTACGAGCGCAATTTCAGCATCTACAGCGATTCCGACCAGATGAAGGTCATTTCGGATATCCTCAAGGACGCGGGCATGAGCGAGCGCAACATGCCAAAGCGCGAGATGAAGGAGCGCATTTCCGCGGCGAAAAACAAATCCCTCGACGCGGGCAAATATATAGAAGAGAATTATGCGGACGACGGCGGGCTGACAAGCCGCGTTTACAGCGCCTACCGCAAGCGGCTCATGGCCGCCAACGCCCTTGACTTTGATGATTTGATCGTCAAGACCATAGAGCTTTTTGAGGGCTATCCAGACATACTGGAAAAATACAGGCGCAAATTCCTCTATGTTCTGGTGGACGAGTATCAGGACACCAACATGCCGCAGTACAGGCTGGTGGAGCTCATCTGCCGCGAGCACGGCAACCTCTGCGTCGTGGGCGACGACGACCAGAGCATCTACGGCTGGCGCGGCGCGGACGTGAACAACATACTGAGCTTTGAAAAGGATTTCAAGGGCGCCAAGGTCGTGCGCCTTGAGCAGAACTACCGTTCGAGCCGCTACATACTCGACGCGGCCAACGCCGTCATCGAAAACAACCAGAGCCGCAAGCGCAAGACCCTCTGGACGGACAAGCCCGGCGGCGAGCGCATCACCCGCTACGAGGCGCAAAACGAGCGGGACGAGGCGGCCTACATTTGCAAAAAGATACTCGAGGGCGTGCGCGACGGCGCAAGCTACGGGGACTTCGCGATACTCTATCGCATGAACGCACAAAGCCGCGTATTGGAGAGCACGCTCGTCAACTACGGCATCCCGCACAAGGTGTACGGGGGCTTCCGCTTCTACGAGCGGCGCGAGATCGCGGACATCATGGCGTACTTGAAGCTCGTCGCCAACCCCAATGACGACGTGGCCTTTTCCCGCATCATCAACGTGCCAAAGCGCGGCATCGGGGATAAAACGGTGGAAGACCTGCGCGCTGTCGCGCAATCCGCGGGCGACTCCATGCTCATCGCCGCCATGAAGGGCGATGGAGTGCCGCCGAAGATCATGGCCAAGGTGAAACCCTTCGCGGACATGATGGCGGAATTTTTGGCGGAAAGCATGAGCGTGCCGCTCTCGCGCTTTACCGAGCGCATGATAGACGCAATCGGGTACGAAGCGTATTTGCTCACGGAGGACAACAAGGGCGAGGCGGAAGGCCGTATGGAAAACCTTCGCGAGCTTGTGGGCAACATAAAGGAAATCGAGGCCGATTTGCCGGAGGGGGAGAGCGCGCTCACGGCGTTTTTAGAAAACGTGGCCCTCGTGTCCGACATAGACGCCATGGAGGAGGGGACGGGCAGCGTGTCGCTCATGACGCTGCACAGCGCAAAGGGGCTGGAGTTCCCGGTCGTGTTCCTCGCGGGCATGGAGGAGAACGTGTTTCCCACCTACCGCGCGCGCATAGACCTCATGAGCTCCGCGATGGAGGAGGAGAGGCGGCTTTGCTACGTGGGCATGACCCGCGCGAGGGAAAAGCTCTATCTCATCAGCGCGTCTTCCCGCTCGCTCTTTGGCGAGGGGGCGATGAACCGGGCTTCGCGCTTCATCGAGGAGGTGCCAAAGGAGCTCGTTGAGGGCGAGCGCTCCGCCGCTGTGTCCCCGCCGAAGAAGAATTACGAGTTCCGGGACGACGCGCCGGGCAAGACCTATGCGTCCTCGCAAGGCTTTGGCGTGATACGGGGCAAAACCGCGCCCGCTCTGGCAGCTTCGCCCGCAGCGCCGCGAAACGACGGGCAGACGTTCGCGCCCTTCACGCGCGTTAAGCATGATAAGTTCGGCGGAGGCATCGTGCTGGAGGTGTCCGGCAGCGGCGCGTCCGCGACCGTTACGGTGGATTTCGACGAGGGCGGGGTCAAGCGCTTCGCCGCGGCGTATGCGCCGCTCGTCAACGAGCAGGAATAATTGCGGGAGGGCTTTTATGCAGCAGCGCATGAGGGTGCTTGTCGATACGCTCAACGAATACGCGAAAGCCTATTATGTCATGGACGCGCCCAGGGTGAGCGACGCGGAGTACGACGCGCTCTTTGACGAACTGCTTTCCCTTGAAAAGGAAACGGGAATCGTATTGGAGGATTCGCCCACGCGCCGCGTGGGGGGTGAGCCGCTCACAAAATTTGCGCAGCACGCGCATATCGCAAGGCTTTGGAGCCTCGACAAGGTGCGCACAAAAGCGGAGCTTCGCGATTGGGCGGCGCGCGCGCAGAAGCTTTGCGCGGATTATAACGCCCAAAATGAGCAAAAGCTGCCGCCGCTTTGCTTCTCCCTCGAGTATAAGTTCGACGGACTCACCGTCAACCTCACCTACGACGGCGGCAAACTGATTGAGGCCGCCACGCGCGGCAACGGCGTGGTCGGCGAGGCGATTTTGCCGCAGATTATGACGATCAAGTCCATCCCGCTCACCATCCCCTTTACGGGCAAAATGGAGGCGCAGGGCGAGGGCATCATGCGGCTTTCTGTGCTTGAAGCGCTCAACGAAGCAGCGGACGAGCCGTTGAAAAACGCGCGCAACGCGGCGGCGGGCGCGCTTCGCAACCTCGACCCGCGCGTGACCGCCAGGCGCAGGCTCGACTGTTTTTTTTACAGCATCGGCTACATCGAGGGCAAAACGCTTGCAACGCATGAGGAAGCGATTGCTTTCCTGAAAGAAAACAAGCTGCCCGTCAGCCCGTACCTTCGCGTCTATGATGATATCGAGGCCGTGTGCGAAAGCATCGACGAGGCCGAGGGAAGCCGCGGTGCGCTCGATTTTCTCATCGACGGCATGGTGGTGAAGATCTGCGATATGAAAACGCGCGCCGTTCTGGGCGCGACGGACAGGTTCCCCCGCTGGGCCATCGCCTATAAATTCGCGGCGGAGGAGACGACCACAATCGTGCGCGAGGTCACATGGGAAGTCGGGCGCACGGGCAAGCTCACCCCGCGCGCAACGCTCGATCCCGTGGAGCTTGCGGGGGCCACCATCAGCCACGCCACGCTCAACAATTATGACGATATCCAAAGGAAGCGCGTGGGTATAGGCTCCCGCGTATTCATCCGCAGGAGCAACGACGTCATTCCAGAAATACTCGGCGCGGTCGAGGGTGACACACCCGAACAGGCGATCATCAAGCCGGATAAATGCCCCGCCTGCGGCGCGCATGTGGAGCACCGCGGCGTGCATCTCTATTGCACCAACCCGCTTTCCTGCCCGCCGCAGATTGCCGCCGCGCTGGACCATTACGCCTCGCGCGAGGGCATGGACATCGAGGGCTTTTCGGAAAAGACCGCGGCGCAGCTCGTTGCCGCCGTCAACCTTCGCAGCATTCCGGATTTATACGATCTCACGCCCGCCGATCTCATGGCGCTAGAGGGATTCAAGGAGAAGAAGACGGGCAACCTCATCGCCAACATCGAGCGCAGCCGCGATTGCGCGCTGGGCGCGTTCCTCTTCGCGATCGGCATACCCAACGTGGGCGCGAAGACCGCGCGCGACCTCGCGCGCGCCTTCGGCACATTGGATGCGGTGCGCAAGGCGGAGTATGACGCGCTCGTCGCCATACCGGACGTGGGGGACATTGTCGCAAACAGCATACTGGACTTTTTTGGCGATCCCTCTATAGCATCGCAAATAGACCGTCTGCTCGCCCACGGCGTTTCGCCCCGGCCGGAGCAAAGGACAAGTGTGCAAAGCCCCGTTGCGGGCAAAACCTTGGTCGTCACGGGTTCGATGGAGCGCATGAGCCGACAGGAGATCGAGGCGCTTATAGAAACGCTCGGCGGCAAGGCGAGCGGGAGCGTGAGCAAAAAGACGGACTTCGTCGTGGCGGGGCCGGGTGCCGGCAGCAAGCTGACAAAGGCGCGCGAACTGAATGTTACCGTGCTCGACGAAGACGAATTCTTTCAAATGATTGGGGAAAATTGATGCGCATAGGCAAACTCACCAACGACGAACTCAACGAACTGATCCTCTCAAAATTCAAGAAGTGCCGCGACGAGGTCGTGCTCTCCCCGCGCATCGGCGTGGACTGCGCCGCCGTGGATATGGGCGGCCGCCTCGCGGTGCTCTCGACCGACCCGATTACCTCCGCGTCGGAGCATTTGGGCAGGCTCACCGTGCACGTCAACTGCAACGACGCGGCGGCGGCGGGCGCGGAGCCCATCGGTCTGCTCGTGACGCTGCTCGTTCCGCCTTCCGCTTCGGCGGAAGACATCGCGCGCGTCGCGGACGAGCTTTCCGCGGCCGCGTTGGAAGCCAATGTCGAGATCATCGGCGGCCACACGGAAGTGACGGCTTCCGTGAATCGCATGATCACCTGCGCCACGGTCATCGCGCGCCCGGGGGAAAACGGCCTCGTGCTCCCCTCCGGCATGAAAGCGGGGGACGATGTGGTGCTCACCAAATGGGCGGGGCTTGAGGGCACGGCGGTCATCGCCTCGGACTATGCGCACAGGCTTAGCGGCATGAGCGAAGCGGAATTGACACAGGCGCGGAATTTCATCCGCCTCATCAGCGTGGTGAAGGAAGGGCTCTACGCCGCAAATCACGGCGCCGCCGCCATGCACGACGTCACGGAGGGCGGCGTACTGGGCGCGGCGTGTGAAATGGCGGAAGCGTCCGGCTGCGGGCTTACTATCGATGAAGCGAGCATCCCCGTGCATCCCCTCACGCGAAAGATATGCCAAAAGCTCGGCCTCGACCCGCTGCGCCTTCTCTCCAGCGGCGCGATGCTCATCGCCTGCCGCGACGGGGAAGCGCTCGTCAGAGGGCTTGGGGAAATCGGCGTCCACGCCGCCGTGATAGGCAAAGCGGGCGGCGCGGGCATACGCCTCTTGGACGGCACGCAAATCACGGCGCCCGGCGCGGACGAACTCTATAAGCTTTGAATCTGTTGTTTATCATAGGACAGACCTGTGCTATAATGTAAATTTGATAAGATGTTTGGAGGAAGTGCGATGTCAAGTAGCATGACGGGCTTCGGGAGGGCGACGGCCTCGGCCGACGGACGGGAGCTCACAATCGAGCTCAAGAGCGTGAATCACCGTTATCTCGACCTTTCCTTCCGTATGCCAAGGCATGTGTCCTTCATAGAGGACGCGCTTCGTGCAAAGCTCGCGGAGCTTCTCTCACGCGGGCATGTGGACGCGTACGTCGATTATAAAAACAACCGCAGCGACGCGGGCAAGGTCGTCATCGACGAGGCGCTGCTTTCCGCTTACCTCGCGTCTGCGCGCGCGGCGGGGGAAAAGTTTGACCTTGAGGACGACATTACGCTCTCCGCCGCCATGCGCCTGCCGGACGTGTTCGACGTGGAAAAGGCCGAGGAGGACAGGGAAGCCGTCGCAACCCTCGCCGTAGCCGCCCTGACGGGCGCCGCGGAGCAGCTCAAGCGCGCAAGGGCGCAGGAGGGCGCAAGGCTCGCGCAGGACTTATTGGCAAGGCTTGACACCATAGAGGGCATTGCCGCGGACGTCTCCGTGCGCGCGCCCAAGGTGGTGGAGGAGTACCGCGCGAAGCTTGAGGAGAGAATTGCCGTTCTCATCGCCCAGGTGGATGTGGACAGGCAGAGGCTTGCCACGGAGGTGGCGCTCTTTGCGGACAAGGCGAGCATCGACGAGGAGCTTGTGCGCCTCGGGAGCCATATCGTCCAGATGCGCGAGCTTTTGGGGAGCGCGGAGGCGGTCGGCCGCAGGCTCGATTTCGTCGTGCAGGAATTGAACCGCGAGTTCAACACCATAGGCAGCAAGGCGAACGACGCTTCCATCGCGCAGCTTGTGATACTGGGCAAAGCGGAGATCGAGAAGATACGCGAACAGGTCCAGAACATAGAGTGACGGAGGGTTTATGGCGAAAAGGCAAGTAAAGGGTGAACTCATCGTCATCTCCGGCCCTTCGGGCGTGGGGAAGGGCACCATATGCGCGGGGCTCATGCAGATGGAAAAAAACCTGTGCATCTCCGTATCCGCCACCACGCGCGCGCCGCGTCCCGGCGAGGCGGACGGGCGGCATTACTTCTTCGTTTCACGGGAAGAGTTCGAGCGGATGATACGCGAGGACGAGCTTCTCGAGTACATGGACGTGTTCGGCGCGGACCATTACGGCACGCCCAAAAAGTTCGTGGACGAAAAGCTCGAGGCGGGCTGCGACGTGATTTTGGAAATCGACGTCAACGGCGCGATGAGCGTGAAGAAAAAGCGCCCCGAGGCCGTGATGATCTTCATCGCGCCGCCCTCGATGAAGGCGCTGCGCACGCGCCTTGAAAAGCGCGGCACGGAGAGCGCGGAGCAAATAGAGCGGCGCTACGCCAAGGCCCGCGAGGAAATGGCGTATCTGCCGCATTATGATTACGTCGTCGTCAACGACGAATTGGGCAGCGCGGAGGAGGACGTCGCGTGCATACTGCGCGCGGGCAGGCTCAAAACGTCGCGCTGCATGAAGCTTGAGGACATTATGAAGGAGGATTAACATATGATCAATAAACCGCCCATCGCCGAACTCCAGAAAAAAGTCAGCTGCCGCTACATGCTCGTGTCGGTGGTCGCAAAGCGCGCCCGCCAGCTGATCGGGCATAACGAGCTTTTAAACGACCGCAAGGCGGTGTCCGTCGCCATCGACGAACTCAACGATGGCAAGCTCAAGGTCAACTATCCCGACGAAAACGCAAAATAAAACGCCGCGCCGCGGCAGCAGCTCCGCTTAATCGGCGGAGTTTTTGCGTTGGAAATATGATAGAATATATCCATATGAAGCGTAAAGAGCAAGGGAGGTGAGGGCATTGTTCGCAAAGGTGATGATAGACATCGCGCACGCCAACGTGGACAGGCTCTTTACCTATGAGATACCGGCGGGCATGGAGCTTTCTCCCGGCCACCGCGTGCTGGCGCCCTTTGGCGCGGGTAACAAGCCCGTGGAGGGCTTCGTGCTGGAGATAACGCAAACCTTTGAGGAAGAGGGCGTGCGCCTCAAATCCGTCATCAAAGCGCTGGAGCCCTATACCGCGCTCACGGGGGAGCAGATCGCGCTCGCGTACTGGATACGGGATTCCTACCACTGCCTGCTCGTGGACGCGCTGCGCCTAATGATACCCGCGCAGCTTCGAGGCGGCCGCGTGAAGGAGAAACGCATGTCCACCGTGACGCTCGCCCCCGGCATGGACGCGGCGGAGGCGCTTGCCTCTCTCAAAAAGAAGGACGGCACGTCGCGCGCGCCCATACAAAGCGAGATACTGGAGCTCCTTTCTTCGGCAAAAGCGCCCATGAGCACGGCGGACATAGCGGCCTTCGTGCCCGGCGCTTCGGGTGCGATCGCGGCGCTCGTCAAAAAGGGCCTGCTCGCGCAGGAGGGTTACGTCACCTTCCGCGACCCGTTTGGCAAGGGGAAAATCAGCCCCAGCGCGCCCATGGAAATGACATCGGCACAGAAGAATTCGCTCACCGGGATATGCGACATGATGGGCAAGCGTGCGGGGACCTGCCTTTTGCACGGCGTGACGGGCAGCGGCAAGACGGAGGTCTATATGCAGGCGATCGCCTGCGCCATCGCAGAGGGCGGACGCGCCATCGTGCTGGTGCCGGAAATTTCCCTCACGCCGCAGGCGATGGACCGCTTCCGCAGCCGCTTCGGGGAGCGCGTGGCGGTGCTGCACAGCAGGCTTTCCCCGGGGGAGCGTTACGACGAATGGCGAAGGATACGTCAGGGCCGCGTGGACGTAGTCATCGGCGCGAGGAGCGCCGTCTTCGCCCCGCTTGAAAACATACGCCTCATCGTCGTGGACGAGGAGCACGAGCCTTCCTATCATTCCGAAATCACGCCCCGCTACGGCGCGGCGGAGGTGGCCGCAAGGCGGGCCGCGCTCACGGGCGTAGTGCTGGTGCTGGGGAGCGCAACGCCTTCCGTCGCCACCTACAGGCGCGCGAAGGCGGGCAGGTATACCCTGCTTGAACTGCCCGAGAGGATCAACGAGTCGCCCATGCCCGAAGTCAAGGTCGTGGACATGCGGCGGGAATTCCTTAGCGGCAACAACGGCATATTCAGCGCCGCGCTCTATGAGGAGCTTTCGCACTGCATCGCCTCGGGCGAGCAGGCGATCCTTTTTATCAACCGCAGGGGATACTCGACCTTCGTTTCCTGCCGGGGCTGCGGCTATGTGATGAAATGCCCGGATTGCGACGTTTCCATGACTTATCACAAAATAGAAAACGCCATGAAGTGCCATTACTGCGGCAGGGTCGCGCGCATCCCGGAAAAATGCCCCCAATGCGGCAAGCCGTATCTCAAGTACTTCGGCGTGGGCACGCAGCAGGTGGAGGAACAGCTAATAAAAAGCTTCCCCGGCGTGCGCGCGCTTCGCATGGATTTGGATACCACACGCACCAAGAACGCGCACTACGAAATATTTTCTTCCTTTTCCGGCGGCGACGCGCAGGTTTTGATCGGCACGCAGATGATCGCCAAGGGGCTTGACATCCCAAACGTCACGCTCGTGGGCGTGATCGCCGCGGACTCAACTTTGCACATACCCGATTACAGGAGCGCGGAGCGCACCTTCCAGCTCATCACGCAGGTGGCGGGGCGCGCCGGGCGCGCGGACAAGCCGGGCAAGGTGGTCATCCAGAGCTACACGCCGGAGCATCCCGTCATAGAATACGCCTCGCGCCACGACTACAAAGGCTTTTATGAGTATGAAATCGCAGTGCGCCGCGCCGCGCTTTTTCCGCCGTTCTCGCTCTTTGCGCGCGTGCTCTTCACGGGGGAGGATGAGGACGCGCTCTATCGCATGAGCGAGGATTTTACCGCGGGCCTTCGGGAAGCGCTCAGCGATGCGCTGACAAAACAAGGCGCGGACCCGCGCGAGCTGCTCTTTATCTTCGCGTCCCCCGCGCCCATACGGCGCAAGCAGGGGCAGTACCGTTACCAGACGCTTTTGAAGCTTGCCCGCACCAAGCATACGGCGGCGGCGGTGCGGGTGCTTTACGCCTATTATGACGAAAAGCGGCCCAACGAGGCGCAGGGGGTCGAAATCAACCCGCAGGACATGTTCTAAGCTTGCCCGAACGCGCCCGGACGCGCTATAATAGTAAGTTGATGAAATACCCGGAGGAATAGGATGGCAAAAAGAAGGATATTTACGAACGAAGCCGAGTGCCTGTACGTCAAGTGCAAGCCTGTGAAGAATTTTGACAAGCGTCTTGCGACGCTTCTCGAGGATATGGCGGAAACCATGTACGACGCGGAGGGCGCGGGGCTCGCGGCGCCTCAGGTTGGCATATTGCGCCGCGCGGTGGTGATCGATTGCGGGGAGGGTCTTGTGGAGCTCGTCAACCCCGAAATACTCGAGACCTCGGGCGAGCAGGGCTGCTTTGAGGGCTGCCTCTCCTTCCCCGGGGAGCGCGGCTACGTCGTGCGTCCGGACTTCGTGCGCGTGCGCGCGCTCGATCGCAACGGCAAGGAGCATGAATACGAGGCGGAAGGGCTTTTCGCCCGCGCTGTCCTGCACGAGTGCGACCATTTGGACGGCCTTATCTACAAGCGCCTCGTTACGGACCCGCCCGAGGGGTATGAGGAGGAAAACGGGGAGGAAGAGGAATGAAAATTGCCTTTCTTGCAACGCCGGACTTCGCGCTGCCCGCGCTTGACATGCTCCATCGCGCGGGGCATACGCTTTGCGTGTTCACGCAGCCGGACAGGCCGGCGGGCAGGCACGGGGAACTCACCCAGCCCGCCGTCAAGGCGAAGGCGTTGTGTTTGGGCATCCCCGTATTCCAGTTTGAAAAAATAAGATCGCAGGAAGGCGTCGCCGCGTTGCGCGGCTTCGCGCCGGAGCTGATGGTCACGGCGGCTTTCGGCCAGCTTTTGAGCCAGGAGAACCTCGATATCCCCCAATACGGCTGCATCAACGTCCACGCGAGCCTTTTGCCCAAATACCGGGGCGCCGCGCCCATACAGTG
>JAEWMV010000158.1 GCA_023393045.1 Bacillota bacterium
CCCTGTTAAAATGAGCAGGCGGTTGTCCTTCTGGTCGAGCTGCGTGTTGTTGGGTACGAAGCCGTCCTTGATGGCGCGCTCCACGACCGGGTGCCGCCCGTCCGTGATGCTGATGGCGCCATTCGTAAGCATTTTCGGGCGGCAGTAATCGTTGTCAAACGCCGCTTTCGCGAGCGCACAGTATACATCCAGCTCGGCGATGAGCGCGGCGTCGTTCTGCAGCCGCTCGATGCAGGCTGCGAGCGTTTCGCGTATTTTTACGAACAGCTCATATTCCAATTGAATGAGCTTCTCTTCCGCGCCCGTGATGGTCTCTTCAAGCTCCTTGAGTTCGGGCGTGATGTAGCGCTCCGAATTGGCGAGGGTCTGCTTCCTCTGGTAATTGTAGGGCACAAGGTGCTGATAGGACTTTGTAATGTCGATATAATAGCCGAACACGCGGTTGTAGCCGATCTTGAGGTTCTTGATGCCCGTGGCCGCCCGCTCGTCCGCCTCCATGCGCGCAAGCCAGCCCTTGCCGTTTTCGGAAGCCTCACGCAACGTATCCACCTCGTCATGATAGCCGCTTTTGATGATGCCGCCGTCCTTCACGCCCACGGGCGGCTCGTCTATGATGGCAGCCTCGAGCAACGCACGGATATCCTCCATGGCGTCAAGGCGCGAGGCGATGCGAAGATAGGCCGCGGACTGCAGCTTGCCCGTAAGCTCCATCACCTGCGGGAGCTTTGCCAAAGACGCGCGCAGGGCCACGCAATCCCGCGCATTGATGGTGCCGTAAGCGATGCGGCTGCACAGGCGTTCAATGTCATAGATAGAATCAAGCGCGCCGCGCAGCGCTTCGCGGGACTGCATGTCCTCGGCCAGCTCGCCGACCGCATCGAGGCGGGCGTTGATCTCGTCGATGTTTTGCAGCGGCTGCTCGATGTAGGCGCGAAGGAGCCTCGCGCCCATGGAGGTTTCCGTTTTATCGAGCAGATAGAGCAGTGTGCTCCGCTTGCTGCCCTCGAAGTGCAATGGCTTCGTAAGCTCCAGATTGCGCCGCGTCGACGCGTCGAGCGCCATATAAAGGTTTCGCCTTAATACGGTGATCTTTCGTATATGCGAAAGGGAATTTTTCTGCGTCTCCTCGAGATAGGCGACGAGCGCACCCGCCGCGGGTATGGCCAAGGCCATTTTGTCGCACCCAAAGGAGGCGAGCGAGGCCACGTTGAAGTGACGAAGCATCCTCCCCTGCGCCTTGGCGGGTTCGAAATTCCTGCCGTCCTGACAGCTCATGCGATACATCGCCTGTATGCGCCGCACGAGCGGCTCCTGCAAAAACAGCGCGTCGTTTGCGATGATCTCGTTTGGGGAAATGCGCACAAGCTCGTCCATCAGCGCATCAGCAGGCTCGTCCTGCTGGAATTCGCTCACGGAGAAGCTGCCTGTTGAAACGTCGCAGCAGGCAAGGCCAACGCCGCCGTCAAAATAATAGAGGGAAACGATGTAGTTGTTGGCCCGCTCGTCGAGCATAGACTCCTCGATGACGGTGCCCGCAGTATAGACGCGCACCACGTCGCGCTCGACCAGCCCTTTTGAGAGCGCGGGGTCCGTCAACTGCTCGCACAGCGCGACCTTGTAGCCTTTTTCGATGAGCCTTGCGATGTAGGAATCCACCGCGTGGTACGGCACGCCGCACATGGGAGCGCGCTCCTCAAGCCCGCAGTCCCGCCCGGTGAGCACGATTTCAAGCTCGCGCGAGGCGGTGAGCGCATCCTCAAAGAACATCTCATAAAAATCCCCGAGCCGGAAGAAAAGCAGGCAGTCGCCGTACTTCTCCTTGAGCCGGAGATATTGACCCATCATCGGCGTAACGTTTGCGGGCATAGCAAGCCTATCCTTCAATCAACAGCGGTTCGTCTCAATGGCAGCCGCTGCAGCCGGCGCAATTCCCGCCGCAGCCCTGCGCGTTCTCGTCGCCCATATCCGCGCCGATGCAAACGCCGATGGCGCGGTTCACGCGCTTCATCAGCGCCTGGAAGGCGGATTGCGTTTCCAGCATCCTCGTAAAGGAATCGTTTTCAATCAAGGCCGCGCGTACCGCTTCCATGCGCGCGGAAAGCCCATTGATCTCATCATGCGCGCAGTCCTCTGCGCTCATCAGCTCCATGATGCGGCTTTGCAGCTCGTTGAATTCGTTGAGTTTCGCCATGAGCGTTTCGTCCCGCTCCATGGCCAGCTGGGCTTCGTTCATTGCCCTGTATTCCTCGGATTCGCTCAGCGCGATGCCAAGCTCCCTCGCTTTTTCGATAATCATCTTTTATCCTTTCTATTGCGCAAGCTCGCCCATGAGCGAATTTGCCGACGTTTTTATTATTTTCAACTTCACCGTGTGCCCGACGAGTGTTTCGTCGCCCGGGAAGTACACCATTTTAAAGCCGGGCAGCTTGCCAAAGGCAAGCGGGGCTCCCCTCCTGTCGCACCCTTCGACGAGCACCTCGCCCGTCGTGCCGACGTACCTTTGATTCGCCTGCTTTATCCCGGAGGCGATCGCGTCGTTGAGGCGTTTGAGCCTTTCCTTCTTGACCTCCTCGGGAACCTGCTCCTCCATCGCGGCCGCCTGTGTGCCGCTTCGCTTGGAGTATTTAAAAGTATACGCCGCGCTGAACCCCGCTTCGCGCGCGAGGTCGAGGGAGTGCTGAAAATCCTCCTCCGTCTCCCCCGGAAAACCCACGATGAAGTCCGTGGTGATCTCGATGCCGGACACGCCATTTCGAAGCGCGCGCACGAGCGCGAGATAGTCCTCCGGCGTATAGCGGCGGTTCATCAGCGAGAGGACGCGCCCGCTTCCCGACTGCACGGGCAGATGGATGTGCGGACAGATCTTGCCGCCCTCCCCCATGGCCTCAATAAGCCTTGGCGAAAGATCCTTGGGGTGCGAGGTCATGAAGCGGATGCGC
>JAEWMV010000189.1 GCA_023393045.1 Bacillota bacterium
CCGATTCCACGACCTCGCCGTTCACGTATTTGTCGAGATACGCCTCGGCGACAAACCCGTCATGCCGAAGCACAAGCTCCTTCTGGTAACCCGTGGCGATGGCGGGATCCTGGGTAAAGATCGTATCCGTGCGCGGCGTGACCTCTATGACCACGCTTCGCGCCTTATAGGTGACGCCCTCGGGCAGCGGCGCGCCGTAGATATACACCGTCATGGTGTTGCGGCTGCTGCTTCCCTCCACGGAGGCGACCTTGGCGAACACATAAACGGGGTATTCCGTGTTGTTCTTCCAGTTGAAGTCGATGCCGTTGGTGTCCACCGTGGCGTCAAGCCCCTTTTCAACATAATCCGAAGGGATCGAATGCGCGCGGCGGTAGACGATTTCCATATTGCTGCACAAAAGCGCATTATAGAGCGTGGTGGACACCTGACAGATGCCGCCGCCCGCCTGCGTGGTATATTCCTTGCCGCCGGAAATGCCGTTTGCGCCCTTCCAGCCAAGGTCATAAGTACGCGGGCCTACCACGGTGTTGAAGCTCCATTCCTCGCCCGGCTGCACGACATAGCCGTTGATGATGTCCGACGCTTTCTTGATGTTGAACTTGCGGTTCTGCTTGGTTTCGTCGTTGCGCGGGGCGGAGAACTTAGTGGTAAACGAGGCGATAAGCTGCGTGACCGCCCTGACCTCCTCGATGGTCTTCGTGGGCAGCACCGCGCTCATCACGGCGTCTATCTTAGCGTCAAACACGCGGGTGCGCAGCGCATACTCGATGGCATCCGCCGTGTCCGCTATGTTGAGCTCCGTGCCCTGCACGCCCTCGACGAACGTAAAGCGCTCCTCGCTCTCCCAATCCAATATGGGCTGCGCGTATGGCTCGACAGCCGGCACATTCATGGTTTCCGCGATGTTTGCAAGCGCGAGCTCGATGGCCTCGCGCGACCAGGCATATTCCGCGTCAAACTCGCCCGCGCCCGCGGAGGCGACGTTCGTGACGCCGCTGTCCCTGCCAAAGGTAATGCCGTCCTCAAGCGCCTTTTCGATGCTGTAGGTCATGCCCAGCGCCGCGGAGTCGAGCGTGATCCCCTTCTCGCCCGCGCGCACGGTGATTTCAACGGTTTTAAGCTTTTTCTCGGCAGCGTTCTTGACGAGTCCCGTCGCCTCCTCGGCGGTGAGCCCGCTCACGTCCACGCCCACGAGCTTCACGCCCTCCTTGAAGGTCTTGCGGCTGGAGAAAAAGTCCGTGATCTCCTGCGAGCCGCCCTTGCCGCCGGAAGCGATCCAAATGATGGCGATGACGACGACCAGCACGCCCGCAAGCGCGAACAGCGCCTTGACGACGCCGCCCACGCTGTCCTTCTTGCGTTTCTTCGCGCCCTTGGAGGCGGTGCCGCCGCTCCTCGCGCCATTCGTTTTGGTTCTTGTACCCGCCGATGTATAGGCGCGCGCGGATGTGGTTCTGTTGGAAGTGCTTCTTGCGGAAGACGCGCTTCTTGCAGAGGATGTACTCCTTGCAGAAGATGTACTTCTTGTTGAGGAAGCGCTTTTCGCAGCGGAAGCGCTTCGAGCAGAGGAGGATGTGCTCTTGCGCGCGGGAGAAGCCGCGGCTGCCCTCGCGCTCGTTGAAGCGGCGGGCTTGTCCGTCCGCTTCATCTGTTTTTTCATATAGTTCGGGAGCTGCGGTCCCGCTTCGTAACTTCTGCCTGCCATGCTGATGATTACTTCCCATTCGGCGTCGCGTTCGGCGACACTATATCACAATATATTGTAGCCTAAATTTACCACCGGCGCAAGGCCCATGCAAGCTTTCAATGCGATACTGCGTAAACGCGAGCCTGCGACCATCCCGTCATCCCTGCGGGCAGCGTGAGGACGAAGCCCTGCGGGGAAGCCATGGAGGACGCCGCTTCCTGCGCCTGCTCGTCGAGCACGGGGAAGGCCTCGAAAACGCCCGTCACGCCGTTTTCATCCGTCACCTCGAGGTAAATTGCTCCCTCGAACGCGCCGTCATAACAGCCGTAAAGCTGCGTATAGCCCGAACGCTGGCGGCCCATCACAGTGGCCCCAACATCGACGGCCCCTTCCGGCAGCACCTTTTCAAGCGCGGGCATGAGGGGAGCGGACGCGATGAGGTTCTTGATGTTGCGCTCCACGATCTCGATGGCCACGGCGTCGAACGCCTCGGTTGAAAAGACATAGTTATAGGGGAATTCCTGCGAGTAGACCACGCGCCCCACACCGTTTGAGAGGATGGGGATGAGTCCCTCTCCGAAGGAATCACGGAAGAACAGCAGGCGGTACTCGTTCACATCGCTGGTCGTGCCAAAGGAAATATCCCGCGCGCTGTTCGCGCCCTCGTCCACATGATAAGCCTTTACTTCCTTGAGGCCGTGATCCACGTATTTGAGCCTGCCGCCCACGCTTGGCAGCACGAAGTTGTGCAGGTCGCCCCGGTAACCCAAAAACTCGCTGGCCTCCAGCTCTGAAAAATCCTCATAGGGCGCGCCGCGCATGAGTTCATCCATGATGGCGCGGTAGGCGATCATTGCGCCGCGCTCGTTCCAGTGGGTGTCCTGCTCGTAATAGAGGTCGCCCTCCGACTTCGCGCCGATAAGGACGGCTACGAGGTCGAGCGCATCCACGCCCTGCGCCTCGAGCGCGGCGTAGAGACTTTCCCTGTTGCCCGCGTCATTCGTGGGCGCGAAGCGATCGGCCATATATTCGGGATAAACGGTGTTCTTGTTGGGCGCAACCATGAAAAGGAAGTCCGCACCCAGACTTTCGCAATACTCCTGCTGCAGGCGCAGCACCGTTGCGGCTTTTTGGATTTCTTCATCGGCAAGCAGGTTGATGTCAAGATAATCGTCCATGGTCTCGGAATAGAACAGGTATTTCCCCTTGCCGGGCACCACCTTGCGGTTGAGCGTGTCGTCAAACACCGCCATCGTAAAGCCGTGGAAGGCGGTCACCATCTCCTCGCGCCATCCGAAGTGGTCGCCCCACCAGTCGTCAAAATCCTGCGGAAAGTCGAGGTTGAGCCCGTTCCGATTTACAAGCTCTGCCTCGCGCGCGAGGGGCCGGTTTTCGTAATTTTCCGCCTCATACCCCATGAGGTACGCGATACCCGGCACCGCGAGCAGGGCGAGGAAGACGACGGTAAACATCCAATAAAACGAGCGTTTCATTTCCCCACCCCCTTAAAACCTGAAATAGATGAACGGGTTGTAGCTGCTGGTCGCCACGCACAGCGCGCTCAAGACCAAGAGCATGAAAGCCGCGGCGTAGATGCCATAGGCAAAGCCCGCGCGCCGCGCTACGATGCGCGCGCCCGTTTCATGCGCGAAGGGCGAGCTTGCCAAAACGCCCGCGGCGAGCGCCGCGACGCAAAGCGGGCTAAGCAGCAGCGAGAGCTGCGCGCTCAATGCGGGCGTGAAGCTCCAGCCCGCGAGCATGCGGCCGATCATGAAGAAGCCGTCCCCCAGCGTATCCGCGCGGAAAATGACAAAACCCACCGTCACTACGAGGAGCATATAGACGCGGCGAAGTATCTTAGGCCACCTGTCGGGCTTTATGACCCCGTAGGATTCCATCATCAGGAAGCCGCCGTGATAAAGCCCCCATGCGGCGAAGCTCCAGCTCGCGCCATGCCAGAGGCCGGTGAGCAGGAACACGATCAGCTTGTTGACG
Organism: Bacillota bacterium; assembly: GCA_023393045.1. Taxonomy (GTDB): domain Bacteria; phylum Bacillota; class Clostridia; order Christensenellales; family CAG-138; genus Phil1. The sequence continues at coordinate 3,686 of JAEWMV010000189.1, forward strand.
CCCGTGCGCAGCTTCCCTTTCCGGTTGCCGCCGAGGGGGATGTATACATACTCGCGAAACCACGTGGAGAGCGAGATATGCCATCTGCGCCAGAAATCCTGCATGGAAACGGCGGCATAGGGATACGTGAAGTTTTCGAGGAAATGGAAACCGAACGCCTCGCCAAGGCCGATGGCCATGTCCGAGTAGCCCGAAAAGTCGAAATAAATCTGAAGGAGGTAGGCAATTGCCCCCAGCCACGCGATGGGCGCGTTGACGCCGTTCCGCGGAAGCGCGTAGACCGCGTCCGCCGTGAAGG
>JAEWMV010000026.1 GCA_023393045.1 Bacillota bacterium
GGCCACGGCGGTGCGAAGCCCTGCATGCGCAGGGCAAACGCCTGGGCGGCGTTTTCATTTGTGACGGACGCGGGCGCGGCGGGTTCAAAGGGCGCGCGGCCGCCGTTGAGCAGTTTGTACATCAATATGCCCAGCGAATAGACGTCCGCCGCGGCGCTGCCGGGCCTGCCTGCGTATACCTCGGGCGCGATATGCAAGGGTACCGCGGCGGGAGCCGCCGCCTCCTGCGCAAGGCCGAAATCGCCCAGCTTGAAAGCGCTGCTTGCGCTGAGGAAGACGTTGTCCTCCCTGACGCTGCCGTGGACGAGCCCGTGCGCTTCGCACGCTTCAAGCGCGCCGCACAGCTCGATGCCGAGCCTTCGCACCTCCTCGGGTTCCATGGGGCCGCCCGCCATATAGGCTGAAAGAGGGAAGAGCGTCTCCATGCGGATGAAAACATGCCATTGGGGCGCGCCCGCCTTTTGCGTGACGATATGGTCCTCATAGGCGACGAGGCCGTCCTCGCCGCGCAACGCGTACATGGCGTCGATCTCGCTGCGCAGGCGGGCAAGCATATCGCCGGAGTGCGCGGGGAGCGTGATGTGCTTGCATACGCTGTAGTACGCTTTGCCGCCGTCATGGCGCACAAGCCTGTACGCGCGTGCGTATCCGCCTTCGTTCAGGAGTTCGTCCGCGTACCAATCGCCCCATAAGGGCTCAAAATTCTTGATCGGATCGTCAGGCCGCACCATGATACCCCTCCGCTATTTAATGTTAATCTTATTATATGGCATTATTTGGGACGTGTCATTAAGATAAATGCCGTTTTTGGAGAGATTCGGGTAAATACGGCGGCGGTCGCACGGAAATTTTCATAACAAAAGGCCCGCCGCGTGAGCGGCGGGCGATGGGGTTGCGCAGGGTTACTTCTTTATCTCGTTGTACTTTTTGATGGCCATCGCGAGCAGGTCCATCGCGCGCTCGATGTCCTTGCAGTTGAGCACGTAGGCAAGGCGCACCTCGTTCCTGCCCATGCCGGGCGTCGCGTAGAAGCCCGCGCCGGGAGCGTACATGATGGTCTCGTTGTTGTCCGAAAAATCGGTCAGCAGCCACTTCTGGAACTCGTCCGTATCGTCTACGGGCAGCTTCGCCATCACGTAGAAGGCGCCCTTGGGCTCCTTGCACACAACGCCGGGGATATCGTTGAGCTTGCGGTAGATCGTGTCGCGGCGGCAGCGATATTCTTCGCGCACCGCGTCGAAGTATTCCGTGCCCGCGTCGTAGAGCGCGGCCGAGGCCACCTGATCGAGCGTTGCCACGCTCAGGCGCGCCTGGCAGAACTTCAAAGCGTGCTGCTGGAGCGTCTTGTTGCGGGTGATGAGCGCGCCGATGCGCGCGCCGCAGGCGCTGAAGCGCTTGGATACGGAGTCGATGATGATGGCGTTTTCGGCGATATCCTCGAAGTTGCCGATGGAGGCGAGCGCCTCTCCGCCGTAGACGAACTCGCGGTACACCTCGTCCCCGATGAGGAAGAGGTTATGCTCCTTGGCGATGTCCGCCATCAGGCGCAGCTCTTCGGGCGTCAATACCGTGCCGGTCGGGTTGCCGGGGTTGGTAAAAACGATGGCGCGTGTGCGTTCGTTGATGAGCGGCTCAATCTTTTCGCGCGAGGCGTAGTGATAGCCCTCTTCCGGGGTGGTATGGATGGGGCGGATGGATGCGCCCGTGGCGTTCACAAACGTGTTGTAATTGGGGTAGAAGGGTTCCGGCACGATGATCTCATCCCCGTCGTCGAGTATGCAGTTGAGGGCGATGGTGAGCGCCTCGCTGCCGCCCGTGGTGATGAAGATATCGCCCGTGCCGTAGTTGATGCCGATGCCCGCGTAATACTTCCGCACGGCCTCGATCATCTCGGGGATACCGGGGGAGGGCGCGTAGGCGAGTACGGGCAGGCGGAAGTTGCGCACCGCGTCAAAATAGGCGGGCGGCGTGGCGATGTCCGGCTGGCCGATGTTGAGATGGTAGATCTTTACGCCCTTTTTGTTGGCTTCCACCTGATAGGGGTAGAACTTGCGGATCGGGGAGAGATGGCACTTTTCAATTTTGCTTGAGAACTTCATTGCTTCCTCCTGCATAGCGCATTTTTATCCAGGGAAAATAAATTCGCTCAATTCGTGGGCGAGGAGCTCGGCGCGGGCGCTCCGCCCGTGCCCACGACCGTTTCGCCGGTGACCGCCCGGTAGGTTTCCGAATACAGCGCCTCGCTCGACTTCAATTCGCCGTTTATGTAAGTGTCGCGGTAGGCGGTCGCCTCATAGCCGTTGCGCGCCTGGATGGTGACTTCGGAATGGTTGGCCGGCTTTGTCGTATCATAGACGATGTTCATCGTGGACTCTATCACCTTGTCCACTACGCCGCGCACCTTGTAGGTGACGCCGTCGCCCAGGGGCTTGCCGTAGATCTGGACGGTGACGGTATAGTTCTGCCTGTCGCAATAGACGAACACATACAAGGGATGCCCCGTGTTATTGACAAAGCTTAAACTCTTGCCGCTTTCCACCGTGCCGGTGACGGTGCAGTCGAGCCCCGTGTCCACGTAGCTCGAGGGCCAGGAGTGATGCTTGCGCTCCGTAATGGAGATGCCCTCTATGTTCTGGGCGAGCACTTCCTCCAGTGTGGAGCCGCGCTGCATGGATGCCCCCGCGCACAACAGTGCGTTGTAGAGGGTGGTGGACACCTGGCAGATGCCGCCGCCCGCCTGATCCTCGTACTGGTTGCCGTTGACGATGCCCGGCGCGAGCGGCCAGCCGTCCGCCTCCGTGCGGGGGCCGATGTAGGCGTTGAAATTGAATTCCTCTTTATCCAAAACGACCATGCCGTTGAGCAGGGTGGAGGCTTTCTGTATGTTGCCCACGCGCTTTTCGTCGCGCGCGGCGCGGCTGCCGCCAAAGCTCGTCTGGAACGTGGCGACAAGCTGCGTCATAGCCTGGGCATCCGCAATCGTGGTCGTCGGAGCGACGTAATTGAGCTCCGGCTCAAGCGTGCCGGTCAGCGTGCCGGAGGCGAGCATCGCCGCGATTTCGTCGTACACGGCCGCCTCGTCGAGCACATAGCCGTCCGTACCCTGGGTAAAGACGAACTCGGGCGAAGCGGAGGTCGTCACGGTGGCGACGCCGGGCTCCACGGGCTCGGTGTTGAGCGCGAGCGCGATGGTGGCAAGCTTTTCGCGAAGCGCCGTTTCATCCGGCTTGAAGGCAACGCTAAAAGTGCGTCCGTTTTCGCGCACGTCGTCCTTTTCGCTGTTGTTTTCGAGTATAGTGCCGCTGCGGCCGAGCGCGATCGCCTCCGTCAAAACCGCGTCGAGCGTGGAGGTCGCCTTCATGTCCGCGGCGGTGAGCAGCCAGAGCATGGTGCCGTGGGACACCGTGATGTTGATGGATTCCATGTCCGCCTGCACGCTGGGGAGTATGGCTTCGCGCGCGGCGGCGTAGGTCATGCCGGAAATATCCGTGCCGTTGACCGTGATGCCCTCGATGAACGTGCCGTCGTCCTTGACGGCCTCCATGTCGCTTTTTGTGGGCTTGTTTGTGAAAAAGAATACGATGAGTACGACGACAAGCGCCGCCGCGAGCGTTGCGAAGGTGAGTTTGCTTATCGCAAGCGGGCGGCTGAGCCTGTTACGCCGTTTGCCGCCGGGCCGTTTGCTTTTGTTTGCGGGCGCGCCGACGCCGGCGCGCTCTACACGATGTTCCATGATTCTCATCACACCTCACGGTCATTTATTATACATCAAACGCCCTTTTGGTTCAACCTTGGCAGGTTAATATATTCCCCTTCGACATTTGTTTACATTTGGCCGCGCTTGTATGTGCGAAAAGGAGATAGTATAATGGACACATTGTGGGGAGGTAGGCTCTTCGCAAAAGAAAGTGAGGATACAGTTTGGCAAGCAAGGCAAAAGGAAACAAGCTCAAGATCATACCGCTCGGCGGCGTGGGAGAAGTGGGCAAAAACATGACCGTGCTCGAGTACGGCAAGGATATGATTATCGTAGACTGCGGTCTCATCTTCCCGGACGACGATCTGCCCGGCATAGATTTGGTGATCCCCGATATGTCCTATGTGGAAAAGAACGCCGACAAGCTCAGGGGCATACTCGTCACGCACGGCCATGAGGACCACATCGGCGCGCTGCCCTACGCGCTCAAACAGTTCAAAACGCCCGTTTACGGCTCAAAGCTGACCTGCGCGCTCATCGAGCACAAGCTGGAGGAGGCGAAGGTCACCGACGCGCAGCTCGTCACCGTCAAGGCGGGAGACAGGATACGCCTCGGCTGTTTCAACGTGGAGTTCATCAAGACCAGCCATTCCATCGCGGGCGCGTTCGCGCTCGCCATCATCACGCCCGTGGGCACGGTTATCCACACGGGCGACTTCAAGGTGGATTACACCCCGCTCGACAACGAGCCCATCGACATCGTGCGCTTCGCCTACTACGGCTCGCGCGGGGTGGTGGCGCTTTTATCGGACAGCACAAACGCGGAGCTCGCGGGGCATACGCTCTCCGAGCGCGAGATCGGCAGGACCTTCGAGCATTATTTCGACATTGCGGACGGGCGCATCATCGTCGCCACGTTCGCCTCGAACATCTATCGCATCCAGCAGATCGCGGACGTGGCCATTTCCTTCGGGCGCGTTATATGCTTCCAGGGCAGGAGCATGGTCAACATCGCCAAGGTCGCTTCGGAGCTCGGTTACCTCAGCATACCCGAGGAGAAGATCGTCGACGTGGACAAGCTGGGCAGGATTGAAAATTCCAAGGTCTGCGTCATCACCACCGGCAGTCAGGGCGAGCCCATGAGCGGGCTTTTCCGCATGGCAAACTCCTCCCACCGGCTCAACATCGGCAAGGGGGATACGGTCATCATCTCCGCCTCCGCCATACCGGGCAACGAGGTGGGCGTGAGCCGCGTCATCAACCAGCTCTACCAGAAGGATGCCAAGGTCGTGTATGACCGCATGGCGGACGTGCACGTGTCCGGCCACGCGCGCCGCGAGGAGCTCCGGCTCATGTTCGCGCTCACAAAGCCCAAGTATTTCATCCCCGTGCACGGCGAGGCGCGCCAGCTCTACCAGCACGCGGAGCTCGCGCAGGAGATGGGTATTGTGGAGCGCAACATCGTCGTGCCCGAAATAGGCGACGTCATAGAACTGAGCCGCGGTGGCATCAAATGCACGGGCAGCGTGCATGCGGGCAGCGTCATGATAGACGGCGGCAGCGTGGGCGAGATTGGTGAAACCGTGTTGAAGGACCGCCGCCAACTCGCCGAGGATGGGCTTTTCACGGTGGTGATTCCGCTTAAAAAGAGCACGGGCGAGCTCATCGGCGCGCCGGAGATCATCTCGCGCGGCTTCGTCTACGTCAAGAGCTCGGAGGAGCTCATGGCGGGCGCGCGCACGCTTGTGAGCGACCTTGCGGGCAAATTCGCAAACGCCCACAAGTCCGAGTGGAGCGGCATCAAGAACAACATACGCGCGGCTTTGAAGAACGAGCTTTACAATAAGACGAAGCGCACGCCCATCATACTGCCCATCATCATAGAGCTTGATATTTAAATGAAGGAGGGAACTATGGTTTACGACAAGGCGCGGGAGCTTGCTAAAATGCTCGCCAGGAGCGACGAGTATGCGGCCTATAAGCAGACGCAGGAGAAGGCGTTTGCCAACGACACGACCAAGGCGCTCATCAAGGAATACAACCAGCTGCGCATCCGCGCGCAGGGCGCGGCCGTTTCGGGCAAAAAGGACGAGGAGTGCATGGAGAGGCTGCAGAAGGTGGGCGAGGTGCTCCAGCTCAACCATGACGCTTCGGACTACCTCATCGCCGAATACCGGCTCAACACCATGCTCGGCGACGTGTATAAAATACTTGCGGAGGCGCTGGATTTGAGCCTCGACATGCTCGACTCATAAGGGTTTTGCCATGGAGGAAGATATTAAAAAAGCCCGCGAGAGGGAAGAGCGGGAAAGGATAAGGAACAGGAAGAAAACGGCGGCGCAGGCCTGGCGTGTGCTGCGTCCGTTTGCGGTGCTCGCCATCAGCCTCGCGCTGTGCGCGGTCGTGTTTTACGGCGCGTACCGCTTCGTGATGGCGCGTTTCTTTTTGCCTGTGGACATCAACGACGCAACGCCCGTCACCGTTACTATCGCCTCCGGTTCCGGCGCGTCCTCGATCGCAAAGAAGCTCTATGAGGCTGGCGGCGTGGACGAGGACGGCAACATCCTTGCCCCCGGGCTCATCACAAGCAAGACCGTTTTTAAGATCTACGTCGATTTCACGGGCAAGTCGGATAAGCTCAAGGCGGGCACCTACGTCCTCTCGCGCAACATGGACGTGGGGCAGATCGTGGACGCGATCTGCGAGGGCAACGCGCCGCGCACCACATTGAAGCTCGTCGTCACCGAGGGTATGACCGTCGAGCAGATCGCCGACAAGCTTGTCTCCCTCGGAGTGCTCGCTTCAAAGGACGAGTTTTTAAGTTTATGCAAAACGGGCGAGCAGTTCGGGGAATACGCTTTCATCGCGGCGCTCGACGACCTGCCCGAGACCGATCAGGCGCGCGATTACGCGCTCGAAGGGTATCTTTTCCCGGACACCTATGAAATTTATTCCAACGAGTCCGCGAAATCCGTCATCAACAGGATGCTCTACCGCTTCGGCCAGGTGATGACGAGCGAGTATGTCTCGCGCGCGCAGGAGCTTGACATGAGCGTGGACGCGCTCATCACGCTCGCCTCCGTCATCGAGAAGGAAGCCAAGGTGGAGGCGGATTTTGCCAAGGTCTCCGCCGTGTTCCATTTGAGGCTCGCGCGCGATATGAAACTCCAGTCGGATGCGACGCTCAAGTACATCTTCAAGACCGCCGGAAACATCACCTTCAGCGAGGCGCAGCGCGCCGACCCCTCGAGATACAACACCTATGGGTACGAAGGACTGCCGCTGGGGCCCATCTGCAATCCCGGCCTTCGCGCGATTAAGGCCGCGCTCTATCCCGACGAGGATACCATGGAGGAGGAATATCTCTATTTCTGCCTCACGGACAAGGAAAGCGGCGCGCTGATTTTTGCCAAAACCCTCGAGGAACACAGCGCCAACGTGGAAATGTACAAGCCGTTCTGGTAAGATAATCGGCAACATTGCGCTTTTTCGGGCATATCCTGTTACACCAGAGGATGGGAGGCGGGATATGCTCGAACTCTTTTTGGCGCTGCTCCAAAGGCTGTTTCTTTTCACAGGCTACGTCACGCAGGGAAGCTCCTTCCCGGAACCGCTTTGCGCAAAAGAGGAAACCGAATGCCTCGAACGCATGGCCGAGGGCGACATGGCGGCGCGCGGCAAACTCATCGAACACAACCTTCGGCTCGTCGCGCACATCGCCAAGAAATACGCGTCCCCGCGAAGGGATAACGATGACCTCATCTCCATCGGCACGGTGGGGCTCATCAAGGCCGTCTCTACCTTTGATAAGGAAAAGAGCAGCACGCTTGCGACCTACGCGTCCCGCTGCATTGAAAACGAGATACTCATGTCTCTTCGCGCGGAGAAGAAGCGCGGGTGCGAGATTTCCCTTTCCGAGCCCATCGGTTCCGACGGGGACGGCAACGACATTTCCCTTTCCGAGGTGCTGGGAAGCGACCCGGAGCAGGTGACGCTGGAAGCGGAAAAATCCATCGTGGCGGCGCAGCTCGAGCGCGCCATAGAGGTTGCGCTTACGGAGCGTGAGAAGACCGTGATCCGCTACCGCTACGGGCTTGTGGGGGGAAGGTGTTTTGCGCAGAGGGAGGTCGCCAAGCTTTTGGGCATATCCAGAAGCTATGTCTCGCGCATCGAGAAGAAGGCGCTCTCCAAGCTCAACTGCTATTTTGAGCGCTCCGTTGACAAATGAGGAAACGAAGCGTATCTTGTAACGTGAATTTACGATACGAAGGCTAAGGGGAGGTATAAAATGAAGCTCCTGATATTCATCACGAAGCAAATCGAAAGCATCAACCCCATACTCCGCAGGCTGCTGGAGGAAGATATCAGCGGCGCGACGGTTGTGGAGTGCGAGGGCATGCTCAAGGCCATCCAGAATTCATCCGTCGATGCGCCGCCTATATTCGGGTCGCTGCGCTATTTCATCAATCCGGGCAACGAATCCGCGCGCATGCTCATGATCGTGCCGCGGGATGAAAAGCGGCTTGCGCGCGTGCGCGAGATCATCCGCGAAAATTGCGGCCCTCTGGACAAGCCCAACACGGGCATCCTCTTCGAGGTGCCTGTGGAAAACGTGGAAGGCGTGCCGAAGGAAAAAGCGGAATGACGCACATGCTTTTATATATCGCCGTCGCTATGGCGGCAGGGCTTCTTTTCAACCGCCTGGCAAAGCTTATTTCGCTGCCCAACGTCACGGGCTATCTCGTGGCGGGGCTTGTGATAGGCCCCTGGGTTCTGGGCGTCATCCCAAAGGAGGGGGCGCTGGAGCTCGAACCTTTCGTCGACGTGGCGTTGGGCTTTATCGCCTATTCGATAGGCAGCGAGTTTAAAATCAGCAACA
>JAEWMV010000034.1 GCA_023393045.1 Bacillota bacterium
AGATAGACGGCGTATACGCCCAGCCCCGCGGCTGCCACGAGCATGATCTGCACGAAGCTCAAAAGCCCGAAGCACAAGCCCGCCACGAAGGCGTACTTCACATCCCCCCAGCCGATGTTAAGGCCCAGCCGCGAGGGGAGCAGGAATACCACGGACGCGAGCACCGCGCCGAAGAGGTTGGACTGGAAGCCCTTAAGCCCGCCATCGGTCAGGCGCGACGCGAGAAAGACCAGCAGAAGCGAAATGAGCAGTTCGTTGGGGATTTTGCGGATCAGGCCGTCCACCGCGCCGATGCAGAGCACGATTTCGAATATCGCGATCGCGTAGGCTACCTGCGCCGGGGAGGAACCGCCCAGCGCGAGGGCGATCGCGCCCCAGCCGAGCGCGGAGGCGCTCATCCAGATGGCTAGCGAACAGGGCCCTTCCATGAGCCGGGATGCGGGGATGTCGTCCACGCGGTCTTCTATGAGACGCATGGAGAGCATCCTTGCCGGATAGCCCGCAAGGGCTCCCAGCGCCAGCGCGAAAATGGGTGACACGTCGTTTTCCTCCTGTTCCTGATTCCTCGTTGCCGTCGTTTGTTCTGCGCGCCGCTTCGCCGCGGTTTTGGAGAAAATAAAAGCCATCCGGTTACTTGTTTCCGAATGGCGGCCGTTGTGTTACCCTTGCGAAAGGGGAACTTTCCCCCTCCTCGTCGCGCCGCCTTGCGGCTGCGCGGCCTAATCAGGTAAGCAAAAGCATCTTCATTCGGTAGCTGGCTGTCCTAGGCTCTCTGCCCTTAGACCCTTTAGCTTCGCGTCGCGCCCTTTCGGGCGTTTTGCCGTTTTACATAGGGAAGCAGCACTTTTGTTCGTGTTGTTCAGTTGTCAATGTCGCGTTTGCCCGTCCGGCGGCCTGTTTTCCCGTTGCGCTTTGCAACAATAAAAGCAACCGTTTCCGGTTGCTTGAGCGACGCATACTGCCACTGGGGCGCTGCGGTATTGCTTCGGCAACCGGCTGTCATAGGAGCAAGCTCCCTTAGACCCTTGGCTTTGCGACGCGGGCTTTCGCCCGTTTTGCCCTTTTCGGTTTGAGACTCTCGTCTCACGCCTTGATTATATTACCGGTATTCCCGCATGTCAATACATTTTTCACAAAAAGTTCTAAATTTAATGTAACTTTGACGCAACCGTGAACTTTCTGCTCCATCAACGGATAAGCCTGATGATTTCCTCCCCCTGCGGCAGGAAGTCGAAGGGGTCGCCCTGGGGCAGCATGGTGAGATTGGCCGGTATGCCGCCGATCGTATCGCCGATGATGCTGCCGTAAAAGGTGGTGTTGTTGCCCACGACGTTCACCCTGCCCTCGGGCGCATAGATGATGCCGTGCACCGTGCTGCAGGCGGTGTTGACATAGATGTCCCCCGTCTGCGAATACAGGCAGACCTGGCTCGTGCCCGTCATGTACAGCCCTCCGCCGTTGAAGTTGATATTGCCCCCGGCAAAGACGCAGCCGTTTATCTCGGCGGTGTTGTTGAAACTGATGTCGCCCGTGGCGTAGAGCGTGCCGTTGAGCACGCAAACGGGTGCGCCGCCGTTGATGCTGATGTTGCCGTTGACGTACATGTTGCCCGTGATGGTGCATTGGTTGGATATGCTCACGTTGCCATTGATATAAATGTCGCCCGCGAAATTCTGAAAGCGCCACTCCGCGTTGACGGTTGAGGCGGCAAGCGTGGTCGCATAGCTCGTGGGGAGCACGCTGTCCACAACCGAGGTGAAGTCGACCATCTCAATAAAGGGCGCGCCCGGGAGCTGCGAGCCCGCGCTCGCCGTCCACTCGTTGACATAGACTGTGGTTGCGCCTTCCACGGCGCCCGTGACGGTTCCGTTCGAGGGCGATATGCTCACGCTGCCGTTGGAATGTATGCTGCCGTCGATATAGAACTGGCCGCCCAGGGTGATCTGCGCGCCCGGCTTGCCCGAAAAGAGCATGTAATCAAAGGGACCTCCAATGCTTCCCCTTATCTTTTCCGCGCTCGCCTCGCCATAGCCGTCGAGCGAGTCCGTGCCGAATATGCGCGAGAAGAGCGCGGACGTGCTGACCTGGGCCGATGCGCTGATGACCATGTTTTCCCCCTCGAAGGAAACGGAGATGTCCGCGGCCGTATCGCAATTTTCAAGTATGTATTGGCGGCAGAGCGTTTCCGCCCGCGCCGTGTCGGGCAAAACCGTCGCGCCCGCGAGCACGCCCGCGTCCAGCGCGTTCTGAAGCCGGGCATCCTGCATGTAGATGATGCTCGTATCTACAGCAAGCGCCGAAAAACCGAGGAGCACGCTGAGCAGTACGGCGACCAGCACGATCATGGGACGACTCCTTTCCTTACAATAAGCGCAAAAAGCGACCGTGTGTACAGTCGCCATGAAACTCATTTGAGCGTGCATAGACCGTCCCCTTACGGGCGACGCTCATTTGAACTGACGGCAACCGGCTGTCATGGGAGCCTTGCTCCTTTAGACCCTTTGGCTTTGCGCCGCGGGCTTTCGCCCGCTTTGCCTTTTCGTGGGAGGCTGATGCCTCGCTTGCAGTATATAGTTACATCTACAATTTGTCAACACATTATTTATGTAATTCTCGCGGCTTCCTGCATTTTTATGCGTTTGAGGCACGCTTGACAAGCATCCGGGCGGTTGTTATCATCAGCACATGAACACGGAAAAGCGCCGCCTCACCATCAAGGATATCGCCAGCGCGTGCAACGTGTCGATCGCCACCGTATCCTACGTGCTCAACGACCGCGCGGAGGAGCACATCAGCGAGCAGACGCGAAACAGGATTTTGCACTACGTCAACCTGCACGGCTACGAAACCTCCGTGGCGGCCCGCGCGCTGGCCACGGGGCAGAATCACGCGGTGGGCGTATACGCGCCGCGCGCGCATGAAAGCGGGGATCGCGCGTGCGCCACGCTGCTTTTCCTCGACGCGCTCTCCGGCGCGCTGGAAACGAAGGGACTTCGCACGCTCCTTCTCACATCGCAGTGTCTCAGGCAGCGAAGCCGGCATG
>JAEWMV010000083.1 GCA_023393045.1 Bacillota bacterium
CCTGCTGGGCAAAACGCTCACCATCACGCTCGTCTCCAACATCGCCGCGCTCGCCCTTCTCGCCGTATTCTTCGCCGCGAGGAAGAAAAAATTCCTGCGCGAAATCCATCTTGAAAAAGGGCTGCCAAGCCTCGCCTTCATCCCCCTGCTGCTCGGCGGCGCATGCCTCGCGGGCTTCGTGGGGCTAATGATCGACATGCTGCCCATACCGCGGAGCGTTTTGGAGGAATACACGGCTCAGGCGGGTATGCTGGGGGATGCGGATATACTTGCGATCATCGCCTCCATTTTCATCGCTCCCCTCGTAGAGGAGGTGTTCTTCCGCGGCCTCGTCTACACCCGGCTAAGGCGCGCCATGCCGCCCGTTGTCGCCATGCTCCTCTCCAGCGCCGTATTCGGCCTTTTGCACGGCCAGATCCTCTGGATCTGCTATGCGACCTTCGTGGGTCTTGCGATGGCGCTCGTGTTCGAGAGGACGGGCACCGTGCGCGCCACTTTCGCCATGCACCTCGCCTTCAACCTCGGGGGCGGCTACGCGCTCGCGGGTCTGCCCGCAACTCCCGCGCTCGCCTTCGCCTTCGCGGCCGGGGCGGCGGCCTGCTGGATATGGCTGTGCCGGATTTGTCCCTATACCAAATTAAGACCGGAGGATATGTAAATGGACTCCAACGGATATGTAATGGACGCCAAGGAAATCGAACGCCGCATCAGCCTTGGGCGCGCGTTCACAAAATGTGCCATGGACGAGGACGACGGTTTTGTTTCCGACCAGCAGCGCAAGCTTCCCCAGCCGCCGCTCGTCAAAGCCTCCGTAATGGATAAAAGCATCCGCTTGCCGCGCGATTTTGATGGGCTGAACCTCACGCTCGATTATGCCGGGCTCGTTTCCTCGCGCCGCACGCGCCGGGTCTATACGGGCGAGGCGCTCACGCTCCTTGAGCTTTCCTTCCTCCTTTGGGCCTCGCAGGGCGTACAGTCCGTCCGCGGCGACAGGTATGCGACGCTGCGCACCACGCCCTCGGGCGGCGCGCGCCATCCGTTTGAAACTTATCTCGTCGTCAACGCCGTCGAGAGCCTTGAGCCGGGCAAATACCGGTATTTGCCCATGACGCACGCGCTGGAATATCTCGGTGTTGTCGAAGACAGAGAAAATACCGTTACGGCGATGCTTTGGGGGCAGCGCTTCGGCGCAAAAGCCGCGGTGGCATTTTTCTTCAGTTGCGTCCCCTACCGCGCGGAGTGGCGCTACGGCATTGCGGCGCATCGGATCGTGATGGTCGACCTCGGTCACGTTGGACAGGCGCTCTATATGGCCGCAGAGGCGCTGGGTCTTGGCACCTGCGGCATCGGCGCGTTCTCGCAAAGCGTTTGCGACGAGGTCTTCTCCTTTGACGGGCAAGAGGAATACACCGTATACGCCCAGCCCGTGGGCCGGTACGCCGCCTCCAACGCGCCCAAGGAAACGGAATTCTACGCTTTTCTCAACGAGGAAAAATAAGCCTTTATCGCAGACTCATTCCGGCGTGCCGCCCGGCGTGGCAGCGGGGATGGAGTCCCCGTCTCCCGGCAGCGTCGGCGAGGGCAGCGCGGGCCCTATATACATGAGTCCCTTAATGGAACGGTATTTATCGCGGCTGACGAGCTCGGTGCGAACCAGGCTCCCGTCGGCCGCGTAGTATTCCTTATAGGTTTCCGCGCTCACGCCCACGCGCGACTCGCGCACGATTTTCTCCTCCCCCGGCGCAAGCGCCGGATCCACCTCAACCTCCATGCCCAAATCCTCCAGCGTGCCCGTCTTTTTGCTCGTCACGCGTATCGTCACGCCGTCCGCGAGCGGCCTGCCGTAAAGGCGCACGGTCACGGTCTTTTCCTTCTCATCCGTGAACGCCCGGATGAAGATGCGCGCGGGCGAGGCGTTGGTGATTAAAAGGTCGGGGCCGCCCGTGCTGATGGTGGCGTCCCGCCCTACGGGGATATAGCCCAGCGGCCAGGAATGGTGATAGCGCTCGGTGATTTCAAGATCCGCCATGAGCGCAGCGTTGTAGAGGGTGGAGCTCACCTGGCACACGCCGCCGCCGTACTCCTGCACATAGGTGCCGTATTTGATGCCCGTGGCGATTTTCCAGCCGTTTTCCCCGTTCCTCGGCCCCAGCGCGGCGTTGATGCTGAAGGTCTCGCCCGGATTGATGACGAGCCCGTCTATGAGCGAGGCGGCCTTGACGATATTGAACACCCGGTTGGGCTTTGAATAGGTCGAGCCCTTGAAGGAGGAGGAATACTCGCAGATGAGCTGCGTGTCGTTCTGCGCGTCCTCGCGGGTATACTCCGCGGGAACGTCGCTTGCCGCTGCCTCCGCAGCCCCCCCCTCGAGGGCGCGCGCCCGCGCATCGAGCCAGAGCGCGAGCTTGTTCGCATCCACCTCTATGCCCGTGCTTTCATTTATATAGGAAAAACTCGTTTCCGCATTCCGGTCAAAATAGGCTTCTGCGTTCACCGCCGGCTTGTTGAGCGTCGCCGCGGCCGTCTGCGCCGCGCGCGCAATGCTTTTTGCGTCCACGGATACGCTGGTGCGCAATTCCCTCGCCTCTCCCCATGGGAGGACTTTTTTTGACAAGGACGCCGCTTGAGCCAGCACCGCGTCCGTATCGAAATTTATACCGAGAGAATCGCCCTCGATCACCACGCTCTCCCCGCCCGCGCGCACGGTGCATCGGATTGCGGCGACGCGCTTATCCTGCGCGCTCATAAGCGCGCGCCGCGCCTCGAGCACGGGCATGCCCGACACGTCTATGCCGTCGATGATAATTTTTTCTCCCAGCACGGCGCCGTCCATGGCCGCCTCCTCAATGGTGGCGTACTGCTTTTCACGGCATCCCACAAGTGAGAATGAAAACGCAATCAATGCAAAAAATAACAAAAACCGCTTCATAAGGACCTCCGATACGCTTATTATGCGCGCGCACCGCATGGCGAAAACGCGGTAATTTGTTGGTTTTATGAAAGATTGTATACATGTTCTTCTTGCTTTATCAATGTTTTTCGCATACAATGGCCTTAGCGTCAGGAGGGAATTTTTATGTACTTCGACCCGAACGATAAGCAATCGCTTACGGCAAAAGTTTACGCGCATATCCGCGATGATATTATAGAGGGACGATACCAGAACGGCGACTATCTCGTTGAAACCAAGCTGGCGGAGGAGTTGGACGTGAGCCGCACGCCGGTGCGCGAAGCGTTGAAGCAGCTTGAGCTCGAAGACCTTGTGGTGAGCATCCCCAACCGCGGCGTCATGGTGCAGGGCATGACCAGCCACGATATCGACGACATCTTCACCATCCGCCACCTCATCGAGGGGCAGGCGGCGTACTGGGCGGCGGAGCGCATCGATCAGGAAAGCCTTGCGCGCCTGACGGAAATCATCGAATTGATGGAAATGTATACCCGTAAGAACGACGCGAGCAACCTCGCTAGGCTCGATACGGAGTTCCACAACGTGATCTTCGCGGCGTGCGACAGCCGCATTTTAAGGCACATCCTCGCGCAGCTCCACCAGAACACGCGGCAGGTGCGCAGGCACTCGCTCACCTCGCCGGAGCGGCCGGGCCATTCGCTCAACGAGCACCGCCAAATATTTGAAGCCATCGAGCAGCACAAGCCGGACGTGGCCAAGGCCGCTATGGAAGCACACGTCGTCAACGCGCGCGATCGCCGCAGCTACGAATAAAAAACCACGGCCTCGGCATGCCCGAGGCCTTTTCATTTCATTTTCGCAGCAAAGGAGCCTGTTATGGACAAGCAGATCGTTTGCAGAGGAGAAGTCTATCCCGTAGGCGGGCCGGGCCGCTTCCTGCTCGGCGGGGCGGAGGAAACCGCGCGCGCGCTCACCGGCGAATACGGCGGCAAGGTGCAGCTCATCTGCATCGACCCGCCCTTTGGCACGGGCGAGTCCTTTTCCATAAAGCCCGCGGGCGCGAAGCAGAAGCTGGTCGTGCCCGTATATGTGGACAATCTCTCCCCGCAGGCCTACCTCACCATGATGCGCGAGGTACTCAGTGCCTGCCACGCGCTGCTCGCCCCCGAGGGCTCCATCTACCTGCACATCGATTACAGGATGAGCGCGAAGCTGCGCCTTATTATGGATGAGATTTTCGGGGAGGAGAACTTCCTCAACGAAATCGTGTGGACGTATAAGTCCGGCGGACGCTCGCTCAAGCATTATTCAAGAAAGCACGACACGATATTGTTCTACCGCAAATCGCCGGCCGTCTATTTCGACATTGCCGCCGTGGGCGTGCCGCGCGGCCCCGCCAAGCGCAACAACATGAAGCGCAGCGTGGATGAGGACGGCCGTGTGTATTTTTCCATCCGCTCGGGCGGCAAAACCTACACCTATTATGAGGACGCGCCCATTTACCCCAGCGACGTGTGGGACGACATCGAGCACATGCACCAGCGCGACCCGGAGCGCACGGGCTTCGCCACGCAAAAGCCCTCCGCGCTGCTAAAGCGGATGATACTTGCCTCCTCCAAAGAGGGCGATCTCGTGGCGGACTTTTTCTCCGGCAGCGGCACCACGGCCGCCGCGGCCTCCGTTCTTTCAAGAAAATACCTCGCGGCGGACTCCTCCCCCGCCGCGATGGGCGTATTCCGCCGCCGCCTGCTGGAAGGGCACCGCGAAAGTTCGCTCATCAAAGACGCGTCTGAAATGCGCATCGAGTATGCCGCGCAGCCCGCGTCGGACATTGCCGCACAATATGAGGTCTCCCGCGCAAACGGGCGCGTCACAGTCACGTTTTCCGGCTTTTATGCCAAATGGGGCGCCGCCTACGCGGCGCTGGGCACAATCGATAAAAAGGGCTTTTTCCACCCCGAGCATTACACGCTCCTCCCCGCGAAGGGGATGCAGCTCAACGCGCGCGAGGGCGCCATCCTCCAGCTCTGCGACCACGCGGGCGGCATGCGCTTCATCGAAATCTGATTCCGGCCTCATACGAAAGCGCGGGGACTCCCCGCGCTTTTTCCTGTCCGCCGCTTCGGCAAAGGGGCAAAGGCGATTTCAACCGAAGGTATGCATTCCACGCCCCCGCATCAGCGCCCCGGCTCCACGATATAATCATAGGCGATTTTCGTCTTCTCCTGCGTATCCCTGCGGATGCCGTCGATCAGCTCCAGATTATCGAGCAGTATGGACACCACATAGGGGCAAATCGAGTTGTTCCCGACCATGGAATCGAGCACGGCCACCGCTTTTTCAAGCGGCATGCCCTTGCGATAAGGGCGGTCCTCCGTAAGGGCCGTAAAAATATCGGCCACGGCCATAATGCGCGAGCCCAGCGGGATGCTGTCGCTGCGAAGGTGGAAGGGGTATCCCTGTCCGTTGAGCTTTTCATGGTGGAAGGAAGCCCATTCGTTGATGGTCTCAAAGCCCTTGATTGCCTGCAGGAGGCGGTACGTATAGAAGGTGTGGCTCCGGATTACGTTCTGCTCCGCGGCGTCGAGGCTGCCCGGCTTGTCGAGAATCTCTTTGCCCACCGCCAGTTTGCCCAAATCGTGCAGGTGGCCCGCAATGAGCATCATCTTGCACTCGTTTTCCGAAAAGCCCGCGAGCTCCGCGAGTTTTTGCGCCGTTTTCGCGACGCCGGCGGAATGGTTGGCGGTAAAGGGATTGCGAAAGTCGATAATATGCGCAAAAATCTTCGTCAGCTCGATGACCCCGTCAAGGTCGAGCTCTACGGTGTCGAAGAACACGATGTTGGGCAGCAGGTAAAACAGGGGTTTATACACGGTATCCAGCCAGATGTATTCGTTGCCGCTGATGTCTATAAAAGCGTCCACCAGTTCAGGAACAAACGCGGTGTTTCTCTGCGCCGATATCTTTTTGCGTATGCCCTCTATCTGGTCGATGATATTCGCGTCCGCGTCGATGGCAACCGCGATGCGATCCGCCAAATGGAGTATATGGCTAAGCTGCGATACCTCGCCGCCCCGGCAGAACCTGCCCTCCCCATCATTCCAGGGCGTGTGGTGATAGCGGATGATTTCGGCCGCGGCCGCAAGCGGGGCAAAGCCCTCGAGGAGCCGCGCGCCCCGGAAAGCGTGGTCGTTGGCCGTCTGCGGCTCGTCCTCGATCAGGGCAAGTCTTTCCTCGAGTGAAAACGCCCCGATGTCGTGCAGCAATCCCGCAAGCATCAGGTTCTTTTTCTCCTCCGGCGGCAAATTCAGCCGTTCGCCTATCCGAAAGGCGAGGTAGGCGACCTTTTGATGATGGTCCGCCACCTCATGGCTGATGAGATCCCCCGCGTTCGTCAGGCAGATGAGCAGTTCGTACATGTTGATGTCCATTTTATCAATTCTTGGCATCGCCGGCCCCCTTGCATGGATGTATAATATATCGACATTATTATACACATTTTTCCACGCGGCGTACAACCCGCCCTCGCAAGGGCGCGCGGGCAATGAGAAAAGCACCCTCCCGGCAAGGCCGGAGAATGCTTTTTATCGGGATGCTCCGTTACGCTTCCAATCCTTCGTAAATGAGATCGCGTATGCGTGGGTGGATGCACTCGAAAGCGTCTTTCTGGCTGAGCACATGCTGCATGTACACGACCGAAAGCCTGTTTTCTGGGTCGATCAGGCAATACGCGCCCGCCGCGCCGTCCCACCCGAACTCGCCCAAGGGCGATTTTGCGCTACCGCCGCCCACGTGCGTGCGCACGCCGAGGCCGTAGCTGTATACCCCTTCGGTCTTCATCTGGGTGAAGTCCGCGCGTTGGACGGGCGTGAGCCAGTCCCTGCGCATACGCTCTATCGACTCCGGCTTTAATATGCGCGCGCCGCTTTCGCCCACGCCGCCGTTTGCGAGCGCGTCGGGCAGGAGCATGTAAGCGTCAAGCGTGGCGAAAAGCCCGCCTCCGCCGGACTCGAACGCCCCGAGAGGGCTCAAAAGGTTGTTCTGGTCCGCGACGATAATCTTCCCCGTATCGAGGTCGACCTTGTGCTGCACGCTCAGGCGCGCGCGCTGCTCCCCGTTCGGGAAAAAGCCGATCTCCTTCGCGCCGAGGGGCTCAAAGACGTTCTCTTGCAGATACGCGCCGAGCGTTTTTCCCGCAATGACCTCCACCACCCTGCCCAGCACGTCGATGCACACGCTGTAGAGATAATGCGCGCCGGGTTCAAAATCCAGCGGCTCCTTTGCGAGCGCCGGAATCAGCTCCTTTGAGGTGAGCGCAGGGCCGTAGGTCTGGACGGCTTCCAGAATAGAGGGCGTTTCCATATTATAGTTGAAGCCGCCGGTCATGGTGAACAGGTGCAAAATCTTCAGCGTTTCGCGCGCGGGGCGCACCGCGTCGCCCTCCTTCACGCGAAGCTGCGCAAACTCCGGCAGGTAGCGCGCGACGTCGTCCTCCAAACCCAATTTGCCCTGTTCCGCGAGCTGGAGAGCGGCAACCGAGGTGCACACCTTGGTCATGGAATAGACCCAGTAGATGTCGCCGGGCGAAACGGGCCGCTTCCTTTCCAAATCGGCAAAGCCCGCGCCGTGGCGATAGACGCGCGCATGGTTCCGGCGCACCTCCAAATCGCACGCGGGTATGCCGTAGCGTTCATGGAGCGAGTCGAGATAATCCGTGAGCTTCCTGAAGTCCATCGCGCAGGCCTCCGTTTCTATATATGTTTATGCAAAAAGCGTTATCGCTTGTTGGCGGCGTCCACCAAACCTACAAACAAGGGATGCGGCGCATCCGGGCGCGAGGTCAGCTCGGGGTGGAACTGCGTGCCGAGCATGAAGGGATGGCTTTCCAGCTCCATGATTTCCGCAAGGTTTTTATCCGTATAGCGCCCCGAAACGCGCATGCCCGCCTCCTTAAAGCGCGCCTCATATGCGTTGTTGAACTCCCAGCGGTGGCGGTGCCGCTCGCGTATGGCATCCCTGCCGTAGAGCCGCATGGCGAGCGAGCCGTCGGCAAGGTGGCAGTCGTACCCGCCGAGCCTTTGCGTGCCGCCGATGTTGTCGAGGTTCTTCTCCTGCCCGGGCATGAGGTAGATGACCGGGTCGGGCGTGCCGGGGTCGTCCTCCGTGGTGTCGGCGCAGGGTATGCCCAAAACGTTCCTGGCGAATTCTATCGCCATCATCTGCATGCCAAGGCAAATGCCCAGGAAGGGCACCTTGTTTTCGCGCGCGTAGCGTATCGCGGCGCGCTTGCCGCAAAGCCCGCGCGGCCCGAAGCCGCCGGGAACGATGATGCCGTCGATATCGGCTAAAAGCGCGGCGGCGTTCTCCTGCGTGACCGATTCCGCGTTGATGTATTCGATTTCCACATCCGTACGAAGCTGCGCGCCCGCGTGATGGAGCGACTCCGCGATGGAGAGATACGCGTCCTGCAACTGCACATACTTGCCAACGATGGCGATGCGGCAGCGCTTTTCGGGATGCTCGAGCCGCTCGACCATCTCCCGCCATGAGGCGAGGTCAGGCTCCCGCTTCTCAAGGCCCAGTTGATGCACCACCGCCTCGCAAAGCCCGTTTTCCTCGAGCATGAGGGGCACGGCGTAGAGCGAGGAGGCGGAAAGGTTTTCCACCACGCACTCCGGCGCCACGTTGCAAAACTGCGATATCTTGCGGCGTATGCTCTCGCCCAGGGGCCTGTCCGAGCGGCACACGATGATGTCCGGCTGCAGGCCGAAGCCCAGAAGCTCCTTCACGCTGTGCTGCGTGGGCTTGGACTTCAATTCCCCCGCCGCCGAGATGTAGGGCACGAGGGTCACATGGATGAAGGCGCAGTTTTCCGCGCCCGCCTTCCATTTAAACTGGCGGATGGCCTCTATAAAGGGCAGGCCCTCTATGTCGCCCACCGTGCCGCCGATTTCGCAGATGAGCACGTCCGGATCGGAAGCTTCCGCCGCGAGCATGATGCGCCGCTGTATCTCGTCCGTGATGTGGGGCACGAACTGGACGGTGCCGCCCACATAGCCGCCCCGCCTCTCCCGCTCGATGACGGTGAGGAATATCTGGCCGGAGGTAACGGAGTTTGCGCGCGAGAGCGTTTCGTTGATGAAGCGCTCGTAATGGCCGACGTCGAGGTCGGTCTCCGCCCCGTCGTCCGTGACGTATACCTCGCCATGCTGGTATGGATTCATCGTGCCCGGGTCGACGTTGAGGTAGGGGTCGAGCTTGCAGATGCTCACCTTGTAGCCCCGGCTCTTTAAAAGCCTGCCCAGCGCCGCCGCCGTGATGCCCTTGCCCAGGCTCGATACCACGCCGCCCGTGACGAAAACGTATTTTGTCATGCAACCCTCCGAAAATAAAAATAAAATATAAGCGCCTCCCTGCAGGGGAGACGCGATGCAAAATATACTTTTGCAATGGGGTGCCCTTATGATTATATGACTTTGCAACGAGGCCGCGCAACGGTTTTTTGTCAGAATTTCTATAACGATTGCTTATAACCGCCGCGTGCTTTTTGCTTGCGCATTTATATTCGCTTCTCTATATGCAGCGGGCGGCCCGAAGGCCGCCCGCGTGACGCACGATGCTTTGTTTTAACCGTTGTGGCGCAGCACGCCGTTCTTCTCCAACTCGACCAGTTTCGCGGCGGGATCCTTCACCTTGGCGAGGAAGATCATCGCGGCGATGATGTAGGGCTTGAAGGAGGCCTGCTTGTAGAGCGGGTCGCGGTAGCGGTCAAACACGGAGGCCGCAACTTCGCCTGCGTCGCAGGAAACGCCCGTGATGTCGGCGGGCAGGCAGTGGAGATAGAGCGCCTCGCCGCCTCTTGTGAGCTTCATCATCTCCTCGGTGCATTCCCAATCCTTATGGTTGGCGTTTTGCGCGAGCAGCTTCTTCTCAAGCGCCTTGATGCCCTCGAAGTCGCCGTTGCTGTAGAGCTCCGTCCTCTCCTCCATGGCCTTGAAGGGCGCCCAGCTCTTGGGATAGACGATGTCCGCGTCCCGGAAGGCTTCCTTCATATCGTGGGTGATGGTGAACTTGCCGCCGGAGGCCGCGGACTGCTTTTTGGCGATGTCCACCACGCCGTCCATGACCTCGTACCCCTCGGGATAGGCGAGGGAAACTTCCATGCCCAGGCGGGACATCAAGCCGATGACGCCCTGCGGCACGGAGAGGGGCTTGCCGTAGCTTGGCGAATAGGCCCAGGTCATCGCCACCTTCTTGCCGCGCAGGTTCGCCAGGCCGCCGAACTCGTGCACGAGGTGCAGCGTGTCCGCCATGACCTGCGTGGGATGGTCGATGTCGCACTGGAGGTTGACGAGCGTGGGCTTCTGCTCCAGCACGCCGTCGCGGTGACCGTCGCGCACGGCGTCGACCACGGCGTGCATGTAGGCGTTGCCCTTGCCGATATACATATCGTCGCGTATGCCGATGACGTCCGCCATGAATGAAATCATGTTGGCGGTCTCGCGCACGGTCTCGCCGTGGGCGATCTGGCTCTTGCCCTCGTCGAGATCCTGCACCTCGAGGCCCAGCAGGTTGCAGGCGGAGGCGAAGGAGAAGCGGGTGCGGGTGGAATTGTCGCGGAAGAGGCTGATGCCAAGGCCGCTGTCGAATATCTTCGCGGAAATGTTGTTCTCGCGAAGTGCGCGCAGCGCGTCCGCAACGGCGAAAACGCCCTGGATTTCGTCGAAGCTCTTCTCCCAGGTCAGGAAGAAGTCGCCCTCGTACATGTTCTTGAGGTTCAGCTTATTGATGACCTCGGCGTACTGCTTTGCTTTGCTCATTGTTTCCTCCGTAGCACTACTAAAATATTATTGGATCACGTTATCGGTAAGCGTAGCGCGAAACTGCGTGACGTCCTCGCCGCTTTTGCCCTTGTACATCGCGGGCACGAGCGCGTACACCGCCGCGCAGGTCGCGAGATCCTTTTTCCAGGTGATCTCGTTGGGGGCGTGCGCCTGGCTCTCCGCGCCGGGGCCGAAGCCCACGCAGGGGATGCCGTAGCGCCCCTGGATGGATACGCCGTTGGTGGAGAAGGTCCATTTGTCGATGAGGGGACGCGCGCGCTTGTCGGCGTTGCCCGCCTCACGGGTGCGCTCTTCCCCGTAGAGCGCCTTGTGCGCTTCGTAGAGCGCCTGCACGTGCGGCGCGCTCTCCCTGTTGATCCATGTAGGGAAGTAGCACTCCGTCTCGTACACTTCGCCCGTCCACGCAGGGCGGTCGTACATGTACATGGAGACCTTCGCGCCGTGCTTCCGGCAGGAGGGCAGCGCCTCGATTTCCTTGATGCAGGAATCCCACGTTTCGCCCGCGGTCATGCGGCGATCGAGCGAAATGGAGCAGGAATCCGCCACCGCGCAGCGCGAGGGGGAGGTGAAGAAGATTTCCGAGGTGGTGACGGTGCCGCGTCCCAGGAAGCGCGCGTCCTCGTAATGTTCGGGGTTGAACTTGGGATCGAGCATCTTCACGAGGCCCTTGCTCGCAACATCGTCCCCGCAGCCGTTTTCGTTGAGCGCTTCGACTTCCTTCAATATGTCCGCCATCTTGTAGATGGCGTTGTCCCCGCGCTCGGGCGCGCTGCCGTGGCAGGAAATGCCGCGCACGTCCACGCGGATTTCCATCCTGCCGCGGTGGCCGCGGTAGATGCCGCCGTCCGTGGGCTCGGTGATGACCACGAATTCCGGGGCGATCTTATCTTTATTATAGATGTACTGCCAGCACATGCCGTCGCAATCCTCTTCCTGCACGGTGCCGGTGACGAGTATGCGCGTGCCTTCGGGGATGAGGCCGAGGTCACGCATAATGCGCGCGCCGTAGACGGAGCTTACGATGCCGCCCAACTGGTCGGACCCGCCGCGTCCGCCGATCTCCGTCTCGTTCTCATAGCCCTCGTAGGGGTCGAATTTCCAGTTGCTCCTGTTGCCAAGGCCAACGGTGTCGATGTGCGCATCGTAGGCGATGAGGCGCTCGCCCTCGCCCATGTAGCCCAGGACGTTGCCGAGGCCGTCGATTTCGACCTTGTCGAAGCCCACGTCCTCCATTTCCTTTGCGATGCGCCTGATCACGCCTTCCTCGCCGCAACTCTCGCCCGGTATCCGGATGAGGTCGCGCAGGAACTTCGTCATCTGAGGGAGATAGCCCTCGGAGGCTTTTTTCACTCTTTCGAAATCCATATTCCGCTCCTTATCATGTGTTTGGTGTGTTCGGTGTTATCCACGGCGCTCAACTTTTCGCGCCGGAATCGAGGTAGGAATAAAGCGTGTATTTGCTGATGCCGAAATACCCCGCGATCTTGTCGCCGCTCTTGGTGATGAGCATGGCGCCCGCGTCGTTGAGGTAGCGTATGGCGCGCACCTTATCGTCCTTGTTCATCATGGCGACGGGCTTGCCGATAAGCTTCACGCTCTGCTCAAGCAGGTCGTCCAAGAGCTCGTTGACGTTGGTGGGGATGCGCTCCGGCTCGCTCGTGCCGTCGCTGCTGCGAACAAGCGAGTCCATGGCGGACTTTGCCATCATGTAGGGCGTAAGGTCGAAGTTGATGGAGAAGATGCCCGTGGGCTTCCCCTCCGCGTCGTTGATATAGACCGTGCCGGAACGCAGTATCCGCCCGTCCGCGGTTTTGGTCAGATAATCGTAGTGATCGGGCAGGTTGTGCACGCCGGGCTTCATCGCCTCAAGCGCGATGTGCGAGCCGCCCTTGCCCACGCTCCTGTTGGAAACATGGCCGTTTTCTATAGCTGCGATGGTGTTTTCCGGGTCCCCGGAGGTCAAATCGTGCACCACCACCTCACAATTCGAGCCGAACTGGGCCGAAATCGCCCGCGCCAGGCGTTTGAGCGTATCGAGCAACTCCTCGTTCATGCCATTCCTCCGATCGGTTTTATTATGCTCAGTTTACCATATCCGCACAGGATTTCAAGGGGAAACAATAAAATTTTTTAGGTCGTCTAAAACATTTTTGCTTTTCGTCATCTTGATAAATAAACGGCCTCATGCTAGAATGTAAAAAAAGCATAGGACTGCTGTAAGGAAGTGCTTCGCGCGCGGGCGTCAAACATCGTTTGTTTGAACGCACGCGCTTTTTTCACATCAATTCGGGACATCATCATAATGCATAGGGAGAAGGAGGCGGTTTCATGATCATCATAGGCAACGGCAAGCTCATCACCAGGGACGCGGCGCTGCCCTACATCGAGCGTGGTGCGGTCGTCACGGAGGGCACAAAAATCGTTGAGGTCGGCGAGAGCGGCGCGCTCAAAAGGAAATACCCCGACGCGGAATTTGTGGACGCGAAGGGCGGCGTCATCATGCCCGCCTTCATCAACGCGCACAGCCACATTTACAGCGCGCTCGCGCGCGGGCTCTCCATCAAAGGATATAACGCCACGAACTTCTTTGAGGTATTGGACGGCATGTGGTGGAAAATCGACCGCCACCTCACCCTTGAAGACACAAGAAGGAGCGCGTACCAAACCTATATCGACTGCATCAAGACCGGCTGCACGACGCTTTTTGACCACCACGCGAGCTATTGCGAAACCGAGGGGAGCGTGTTTGCCATCAAGGACGTGGCAAAGGAGCTGGGCGTGCGCACCTGCCTTTGCTACGAGGTGTCCGACCGCGACGGTGAAGCCAAGCGCGACGCTGCAATCAAGGAAAACGGAGATTTCATCACCTGGTGTGAAAAGGAAAGGGATCCTATGATTGCCGCGATGTTCGGCGGCCACGCGCTTTTTACCATGAGCGACGCGACGTTTGAAAAGTGCGTGAAGGAGAACAACGGCCGCACGGGCTTCCACATCCATGTATCCGAGGGCATGAACGACGTGTACGACAGCTTGCAAAACTACGGCACGCGCAGCGTCAATCGCCTGCTCAACAACGGCATTCTGGGCGAAAAGACGCTGCTTGGCCACTGCATCCACATCAACGCGGCGGAAATGGACATCATTAAGCAAACGGGCACCATGGTGGTCAACAACCCGGAATCCAATATGGGCAACGCGGTGGGCTGCTCTCCCGTGCTTGAGATGTTCAAAAAAGGCATACTGGTGGGCCTCGGCACGGACGCGTACACGTTTGACATGACCGAGAGCGTGAAGGTCGCCCTCATCATACAGCGGCACAACGTATGCCTCCCCAACGTCGGCTGGA
>JAEWMV010000096.1 GCA_023393045.1 Bacillota bacterium
TGTATACCTGCTTCACGGAGGCGTTGGTGCGGCTCATGTCCACATGCAAAAACATCGCGCCGATGACGGCGCCCTCGTGGTCCCTGATGGGCCGCTGCAGCGTCATCATGGGGATGTCCGAGAGGGAAGCGTACGCGTTGGCGCTTATGCTCTCCGTACCGCTCTCGACGATGGCGGCGGCCTTTTCGCTCATATCCATCTCGGCGATGGGCGCCCACTTGTCGGCCGATTCCTCGGCCTTTGAAACGTACTTGCCCAGCGCCGAATCGATGAAATTAAGCTGGAGCAGCGCGTCGTACTGCCTGATGATCGTCTCAAGCTGATCCCTGGCGACGGCGCGCTTCTCAGGGTCGATATACTTCTGGGAAACGATGGTGTTGATCTCCTCCGCCTCTCTGCGCAGCTCGCCCTCCTTCTCGTCGATATACTGGTTGCGAAACATCCCGCCCAAGGTGACGCCAAGCAGCGTCAAAAGCAGCAGCGTCATGGAGAGATATGTCGCAAGCATCCTTGAGAAGAGGGTTTTAAACATCGCTTTGGCGGCCTTTTCCCTTACTTTGCGGCTTCGAATTTATAGCCCACGCCCCATACGGTTTTAAGCTCCCAGTCCGCGCGCTCGCCGATCTTTTCGCGTATGCGCTTGACGTGGACGTCCACCGTGCGCGAATCCCCGAAGAAGTCGAAGCCCCAGACCTGCTCGAGGAGCTGCTCGCGCGTGAAAACCTTGCCCTCGCGCGAGGCGAGGAAAAACAAAAGCTCGATTTCCTTGGGCGGCATGTCGATCTGCTTGCCGTCCAGGAGGACGGAATAATTGTCGAGCGAAACGCTCAGCCCCGGGTAGGCGATTTCCTTTCCGTTTTCGGGCGCGGCGGAGCGGCGCAGCACCGCCTTGATGCGCGCGAGCAGCTCCTTCGCCTCGAAGGGCTTGACGATGTAATCATCCGCCCCGGCTTCCAGCCCCTGTATGCGCTCGAGCGTATCGCCCTTGGCGGTGAGCATGATGACGGGCACCGCGCTCTGCGCGCGCAGCTTTTCAAGCACGCTCCAGCCGTCCATGCCGGGCAGCATCACATCGAGCACCACAAGTACTGGCTGCGTTTCCAAAAAGCGCTTGATGGCCGTGTCCCCGCGCTCGCAGGTGGCGACGTTGTAGCCCTCTTTTTTCAGGTACATTTCGATGATGGCGAGTATGTTCTTGTCGTCGTCGATGACGAGTATGGTGTTGTTTTCCATTTCAGCCTCCTGCATCATACTGTTGCGGCTTCAACCCCGCGTTTTGCGGAAGAACAGGCAAGACGAACTCATTTCCATATAGTATCACCAAATTATGAACATGGTATGAATTCGCCCTGTTTGTCTTAATTTCTTCAAGATTTGCAAGTCATTTTCGAAGCGTGACGACCGTCACCCCCGCGTCCCCCTCGCCGTAGTTGCCGATGCGAAAGCTCTTGGCGAGCGGCGCGCGGCGCAGGTACTCCTGTATGCCCGCGCGAAGCGCCCCCGTGCCCTTGCCGTGGATGATGTTCACTTCAGAAAGTCCCGCGTTGTACGCGTCGTCTAGGTAGCGGTCCACGATGATGCTCGCCTCCTCCACCTGCATGCCGCGTATGTCAAGCTCCAGTCCCACATGCCTGCCCGCGGCGAGGCCGACCTTGCCCGCGACGGGTATAGGCTCCGCCGCTTTCTCAAGGCGCAGGTCGTCGAGCTTGACGCTCACCTTCATGATGCCCGCCTGTATGAGCACCTCGCCCTTCGCGTCCGGCGGGGCGAGCACCGTGCCCTTCTGCTCGAGGGAGACGACACGCACCGCATCGCCCGCCTTCACGGTTTTGGGCGCGCTGCCCGCTTCCTCCTTCTTCGTTTCCATGGTTTGGGCGATCTCGTTCTCGCGCTCGCGCAGGCCGTCGCGGCTTTGCTGAATCACCCTGTCCGCCGCGCTGCGGTCGATGTCCTTGAGGGCGCGCACCTGCGTGATGAGCTTTTCCATCTCGCGCCTGGTGTCGGCGACGAGCTTTTTCGCGTCCTCGCGCGCCTTGGCCTGGAGCTTGTTGCGCTCCTCGTCGAGCCTTCTTCTTTCGCGCTCCGCCTCCTGGCGCAGCTTTTCAAGCTCCAGCCGCGCCTGCGCCGCCATCATCCTCTCCTCCTCGGCCAGCCTGTGCTGGCTTTCCGCGCGGGAGATGATGTCCTCAAAGCGCACGTCCTCGCCCTTGAGGTAGCCCTTTGCCTTTTCTATGATGCTCTGCGGCAGCCCAAGGCGCTGCGAAATCTCAAACGCGTTGGACTTGCCCGGTATGCCGATGTAGAGCCTGTAGGTCGGGGCAAGCTTTTCCACGTCAAACTGCATGGAGGCGTTCTCCATCCCCTCGCGCGTGAGGGCGAAGGCTTTAATTTCGCTATAGTGCGTGGTGGAAACGCAAACCGCGCGCCGCGCGTGCAGCTCCTCCAATATGCTCATCGCGAGCGTCGCGCCCTCTATGGGGTCGGTGCCCGCGCCCAACTCGTCGAGCAGCACGAGCGAATTCTCGTCCGCGTTTTTCAGTATGCCCACGATGTTGGTCATGTGCGAGGAGAAGGTGGAAAGGGACTGCTCGATGCTCTGCTCGTCCCCGATGTCCGCAAAGACTTCATTGAACACGGAGCATTCGCTGCCCTCGTCCGCCGGGATGAACAGGCCGCTTTGCGCCATGAGGGTGAAAAGCCCCACGATTTTGAGCGTAACGGTCTTTCCGCCCGTGTTCGGCCCCGTGATGATGAGCGAGCGGAATTCCCGCCCGAGCCAGATGTCCACGGGCACCACCACATCCGCGTCGATGAGCGGATGGCGGCCCTTGACGATGCGGATATAGCCCGTCGCGTTGAGCTGGGGCCGCACGGCGCCCATCTCGCGCGCGAGGCGCGCCTTGGCGAAGGCCACGTCGATGTCGCCCATGACGGAAAGGTCCTCCCTGATCTCGTCCGCATAGGGCGCGATCATTTCGGTCAGCTCCGTGAGGATGCGCTCGATTTCCTCCGCTTCCTCGGCGAGCAGCTTTTTATACTCGTTGCCCAGTTCCACCACGGCGGCGGGCTCTATAAAAAGCGTCGCACCGCTGCCGGACTGGTCGTGGATGAGCCCCGGCACAAACTGGCGGTATTCCTGCTTGACAGGGATGACGAACCTGCCGTTTCGGATGGTGATGAGCGGCTCCTGCAGGTATTTCTGATAGGTCGTGGAGCGTATCATGGCGTTGAGCTTTTCCCTAACGCGCTCGTTGGCCACGCGCATGCCCCTTCGTATGCGCGCGAGCGCGGGGGACGCGCCGTCGAATATTTCATCCTCGTTGAGGATGCAGCGGTTGATCTCCTCCTCCACGCTGCGGTGCGTGGTGAGGAAGCCCGCCATATTAAAAAGAAGGCCGCTTTGCCCCTCCTTGGTGAGCGCCTCCTTGGCCACGCGTGCGGCGCGTATGCACGAGGCGATGCCCAGAAGCTCTTTGGGAGAGATGAAAAGCACCGCGCGAAGGCGTGAGAGGCACTCGCGCATATCGGGAAAATCGTCTATGGGCGAGCGGCCCGTGTGATAGAGGAGGGTTTCCGCCTCCGCAGTCAGCTCAAGCAGTTGCGCAACCTCCCCGGCGTCGCCCAAAGGCTGCAGTTGCTCAATCCTCTCCCGGGAAACGCAGCAGGAGGCGCGAAGGCGCAGCATGTCCCGGATCTTATCAAATTCAAGCGTTTTTAAAACACGTTGCTGCATAATTTTTTCCTTTTCCGGCCGTTGTGAGGCCATTATAGCATAAAACGGGTTACAAAGCATTTCTCACAGAGCATGCGCGAGCGCGCAAGCGGTTATGCCGCTTTTGCGACAAAAAATAAGCCGCAAGCTTTTGCTCGCGGCTCGTTGAAGCTTCCGTTTATACGGTGGGGGTCTTCTGCCTCATTTCAAACGGCCTTTTGACAGGCGCGGCGGAACGGGGCATTTCCCGAAGCTGCGCGATACGCGAATCGAGCTCTTCATAATCCGAGCGGAGCTTGTACAGCTCGTCCGCCATGTTGAGGCAGACCAGCAGCACCGCGCTGCCCGTGCTGAGCGTTGGGTATTGGCGCTGCATCTTTTCGATGCGCGCGTCAACATCGTTGGCGAGGGAGCGCATATACTGCTCGCTCTCGTCCCCGGCAAGTTTAAATTCCTGCCCCGCTACCCTGATTGCCACGCGATTCTTTTCCATCAATTTTCCACCTCAGGGCGATTATACCACCAATTGTGTCACAGTTCAATACTTACTATCAAGATATTGTGTCAAAAACATTTATTTTTCTTCTAATTCCGCCGAAAAAACCAGCTTGAGCACGCCTTCTCCCTTTTCCGTTTCCATAAAAGCGTTGAAAGTAAAGCCGTTTACGGAGTCGGAACGGCTCTTCCCGTCGGCAATCACATCGTCCGAAAGGCGAAAAAGCGTCTCCAGCGCGGCGTTGGTAACGGCATCCTGCGTGTCGAGCGTGGCGGCGAGGGCGATGAAGGCTTGCTTGCGCCACAGGCGGTCCTTCTCATGCTCCTCCTGCAGGAATTCATAAATGTAAACATCGATGTTCGGCGCGCCCTCCAAAGGGGGCACGGGCGCATCCGCCACCGTGCAGGCCAGCACGAACGCCACGACGCGGCTGTCCTTCAGGGAGAGCGACGCGCGGGCCTCTTTTGCGCCGTCGCGCATGAGCGCATATTCGACCACCTCGGCGCTTTCGGATGTGGGCTTGCTGCCCCATGC
>JAEWMV010000100.1 GCA_023393045.1 Bacillota bacterium
GCTTTGGTATTCCGTGAGAAAGCGCGCGGCAAGCTCGGCCTCGCCTCGATTCTCAAGGTAATAGTACCGCTCGAAGGCCGCGCCGCCCTTTTGCGCAAAGCTCCTGTCCCTCTCATACAGGCAAAGGAGCTTGAGGCTCTGCTCGAAGGGATGGGTTTCCGGCGGCGGCTCGGGCGTCGCGGCGAGGGGCAGGCTTTCCATCGGCACCGTTTCGCTCTTCTGCACGGCCTTCTGTTTCGCCCTCTCCAGCGCAAGGTTTGTAAGCAATACGCCCGCCGCCGCGGCCGACGCCACAGCCACAAGCAATAGCAACGGCAGGAATTTATTTCGCATCCGCTTCGCCCTCCCCGTAGGGCAGCAATATCCACACGGTCGTGCCCTTGCCCAACTCGCTCTCGATGTGGAGCTGCGCCCGGAGCACCTTGGCTATGGTGTCGCACAGCGCGAGACCCAGCCCTGCGCCGTTGTGCGCGCGGGAGCGGGATTTATCCACCATATAGAAAGCTTCCTTCACGCGGGAAAGCTCCTCTGCGGAGATGCCCGTGCCCTCGTCGCGCACTTCTATGCGGTATCCCGCCGGGCAGCAGCGCCCGCTTACCTCAACCGTCTGCCCCGCCCGGCTCGCCTTCGCCGCGTTGTCGCAAAGATTCACGAGCATGGTCTGCAAAAGGTCGGCTTCCGAGCGGAGCGTCGCCTCGGGCAGCACGCAGCAGAGCGTCACACCGTACTTTTCGCAGATGCTCCCCTCGAGCGTGGCCGCAAGCCTTTCCCGTACATCCCCGGCGCATACGTCGCGCAACGGGAACTCCCGCCGGTTGAGCACCATCAGTTCAAGGAGTTTGAGCGAAAGCCGCTCCAGCCGCCTGCCCTCGGTGAAGATATAGTTCGCGCTGCGAAAGCGCTCCTCCTCATTGAGCTCGCGGGAGCGCAGCGTGTCCGCATAGCCGATGATGGAGGTGAGCGGCGTTTTGAGCTCGTGCGCAAAGCCCGCGACGAAATCTTCCCGCCGCCTTGCCTGTGCGGCGAGTTCCCCCATGTGGGCTTCGAGCGAATCTGCCATGGCGTTGAAATCCCGCGTCAACTCGCCGATCTCGTCCGCGGTGCGCACCTTGGCGCGCCCGGCGTAGTTCCCGTTTGAAAACGCCCGCGTCGCTGCGGAAAGGGAGCGCACGGGTTTTGTCAAAAGGCCCGCGATGAAAAGCAGCAGGATTCCGGCAGCGGCCGCCGCCGCAAGCGTGATCAGGCTCGCCGTGTTCGTCATTTCATCCGAAAGGGAGAACGGCGCGCTCACGTCCGCCGCAAGGTAGAGATAGCCCGTCCTCACCCCGAGCTGCACGGGCATGAGCATGTGCATGAAATACCCGTCGTCCTGCGCGAGGATGATGTGGCAAAGCCCCGTTTTCGCGCCCGCAAAAAGCTCCTCCATGGGCACGGCGGCGTCCGTTTGGCCATAGAGCGCGCGGGAGTCCTGCGCGAATAACCCCGCGGAGGAAAAATCCCCCGTGGCGGCGCTTTGCATGACGCCCGTAAGTTCCGTCTCATCAGAGGAGAAGGAATAGCCCGCCGCCATGCTCTCCACCACAACCGAGAGCATGCGCATGCGGTCGAGCGCCTTCTGCTTTTCCTGCGCAAGCGCCGTGTCAAACGCCGCGCCGGTCAAAAAATACGCGGTGAGCGTGAGCGCCGCGAGCGTAACCGGCATGACGGATAAAAATACCTTCCACGCGAATTTCATTCCTCCGCCTCCATCCGGTACCCCACCTTATGAACGGTGACGAGCTTGCTTTCCCAGCCGAGCTTTTTCCTGAGCCTTTGCACGTGCAGATCGACCGTGCGGGTCTCGCCCAAAAAGTCGGACTGCCACACGCGCTCATAGATCACATCCCGAAAAAGCGCCACGCCCCTGTTCTGCACGAAGAGCATGAGCAGCTCGTATTCCTTGGGCGTAAGCTCGACCGGCCTTCCCCCGCGCGTCACGGCATGGCCGCCGGTATGGATGGCGACGTCGCCGATCTCTATGACCTCGTCCGTTTTATAATACCGGCGCAGCACCACGTCCACCCGGGCGAGCAGCTCCGCCACGGCGAAGGGCTTTGTGATGTAATCGTCCGCGCCCAGGCGCAGCCCCTTCACGCGATCCGCCACGTCCGCGCGCGCGGTGAGGAAGATCACAGGCATGGCGAGCGGGCGGATGAACTCCATGAGTTCGAAACCGTCCGCCTCGGGCAGCATCACGTCCAACAGGATGAGGTCGAAGCGCGCCTCCGTCAATAAATCGGCGGCGGCTTTGCCGTCATACACGCAGCGGCAGTCATAGCCCGCGCGCGCAAGGTTCATCCTGATCAGCTCCGAAATGGGCTTTTCGTCTTCAACGATGAGTATCTTCCACATAAACGATACCGCTTTCCGCAATTGTTTTGGCACTGGTTCCATGATAGAATAAATTCGCTTCGTATCAGAATTGTATCACGATTTTGTGTGAGAGTATTAAAAGCAGATGATACTTTATTTTTATTCACAAATTATTTTGTCATCTTGCCCCGTGCCCGCGTGTCAAGTAGATAAAGAGCAAAATAAATGCTCTCAGGCGCTTGCTTACGCCGGGAAGGAGAGGGTGCGTATGATTGCCCATAATTAAAAGCCCTTGTAAATCATGAGCGGCGGGCTCCACCGCCCTAGAGCGGTGCCGATCTGCAAGGGCTAGAACAAGTATACCCGTTTCTCCCCAGGAACTCAACGACTTTGAAAGGAGAATACAAATGAAAAAGCTCATTTCTCTGGTACTTGTTCTTAGCATGGTCATGGTGCTTGCGTCTGCCGCTCAGGCGGCAAGCAACACCGTTTCCGTCAACTTTAAGAGCTATGTTAACACCACATCGACTTACAGGCCCTACACCCAAAGCGGCCAAAACAAGCTGACTTTTTTGGCTAATACGGCGCTATATGAAACTTCGAGCTCAACAACTCCCATCCCGTCTTCGACCGGTATAACACAAGAATTCAAAGTGACCGTGCTTAGTTCGGGCGGGCTTTATGCTACGTTCGGTACAAGGAACAGATGGGATAATATATCAGTTTCTATAAGTGGACTGTCCGCAACCACCTACTATACCTGTCAGTTCGGCAACACTCAAGAACAGTACTATGTCAAAGGGACTGTTCAAATAACCCACAACAACGACCCTGCATAACGACTACGACAAACCATCGTGTGACCGCGGCTCCCCATATGGGGAGCCGCACAGGGAGGATTATATGAAAAAGCAACAGATAATCACATTCCTTATTGTGCTGGCCTTTGTATTTAATTCCGCCTGCCAGCCCACACCGACGCCCGCCTCGGTCTCTGCTTCGCCTGGGCCTTTGGCAATGCCCACGGATACCGCAACGGAATACATCAACAGCGGTGATACGCTCAAGGCCGCAACTCCCTTGCGGGACGGCATCACATTGGAAGTGGATGCTGCGGTAAAGCTGCCAGAGAAGCCGCTTGTGACGGGGGAAGTGAAACGATATCCCTTTGATATGGAGCGGGTAAAAGCGGTCGCGCAGGTGCTGTTCGGGGATGCGCCCATATACCAGTATGTAGAGACGAAACCCTATTTGATGCTGATGGGAACCGCTTATCGCGCACAAATTGAAATCGCGCGCGATATTTTATCGGATAGTAGCATTGAATTCCTTACGCAAATAGCCGACCAAATCAACGGCGCGATCGCTTCCGCGCCGGAAGTAGCGCCTCCTGCCGAACTGGACAAAATATCTACTTATGCAGATCCTATTATTTTAGTAGATACAGGCCGTGAAGTATGCGCTAGCTTTTATGCGGATATGGGCACATACCGGCAACTGCTGTATTTTAGAAATAGCGGCTATAAAAACTGTCTCATTGAGGAAATACCTCCTTTAACGCTTACGCAGGATGAAGCTGTTGCGCAGGCGTTCGAGGTTTTAGAGCAGATGGAGTTGAGCGATCTCTTTACGGTCGTAAGCACTTATCAAAGGCCATGCTATCATACGCTCGTCGAAGACGACTTAGCGGAGCACGGCTATGCTTTTGCCAGCCTCCATGAGATGCAGGGCGTTATCCTCATGCGAAAAATAAACGGCGAGGCGCCTATTTTCAGCAGGCAGGTAGACAACGGAGCGACGGCAGGCGAATTCGGCTCACAAATCTTTTGGGAAAAAATTCGCATGCAATTTGACAACGACGGCCTGACATGGTTTGAATGGAACGAGCCCGGCAAGGTGGAGGTCACAGAAAGCGACGTGGCCGTAATCGACCTCGACGCCGCCTACGCCAAACTGTACGACCACTTGATGAAATCCCAGACCCGCTACACCTATGAGGATTACGGGCTGGATTCACAGGATATTACCATCAAGATCGACCGCATAGAGCTCGGCATGACCTACACAGCAGGGGCGAACGGGGCCATCCTCGTCCTTCCCATATGGGATTTCTATGGGCAGATTGTATGCGAAACGGAAAACGACCCCTTGTATGTGGACACGCTCTACAGAACCACCTCCGCGCAGCCGCTTGAAAACAACAGCATCTGCACGCTCAACGCCATCACGGGTGAGTTTATGGACAGGGGGTTGAGGTGAGGGGTATGGCGGGCTGCATCAAAAAACATCATATAATGGCGTTTCTTATCGCCTTTACATGTCTGCTCTGTGCCTGCCAACCCACACCAACGCCCGCCTCGGCCTCTGCTTCGCCTGAACCTTCGGCAATGCCCACGGATACCGCAACGGAATACATCAACAGCGGTGATACGCTCAAGACCGCAACTCCCTTGCGGGACGGCATCACATTGGAAGTGGATGCAGAGGTAAAGCTGCCAGAGAAGCCGCTTGTGACCGGAAAAGTCAAGCGTTACTCCTTTGATATGGAGCAGGTCAAGGCGGTTGCGCAGGTGCTCTTCGGGGATGCTCCCTTGTATCAGTATGTGGAGACAAAATCCGAATTGGTGCTGTTTGGAAGCACATATCTTACGGAAATCGAAATGGCGCGGGACATTTTACCGGACAGTGAGATTGAATTTCTCACGAATATAGCTGACCAGATCAATGGTGCGATCGCTGCCGCACCGGAAACGAAGCCTTCCGCTGAGCTTGATAAAATATCCACTTACGATGGAATGATTGTGCAGTTAGAAGCAGGGCGTGAAAGATACGCAACCTTTTATGCTGATATGGGCACATATCGCCAGTTGATAGAGTTCTCAAACGTAGGCTACAAAAGGTTCTTAGTTGAAGAAATTCCCCTTCTGGCGATCTCGCGGGACGAAGCCGTGGCACAGGCGTTCGATGTTTTGGAGCAAATGGGGTTGAGCGAACTCTTTGCGGTCGTAAATACATATAAAAGGCCAATCAACCACACATTGGTCGAAACCTCCTTGGATGAGCAGGGCTACTCTTTTCCCAGCCGCCATGAGGTGCAGGGCGTTATCCTTATGCGAAAAATAAACGGCGAGGCGCCTATTTTCAGCAGGCAGGTAGACAACGGGGCTACGGCGGGCGAGTTCGGCGCTGCAATCTTTTGGGAAAAGATACGCATGGAGTTCGACAATGAAGGCCTTGTCTGGTTTGTATGGAACGAACCCGGCGATGTGGAAGTCACGGAAGGCGACGTGGCCGTGATCGACCTCGACGCCGCCTACGCCAAACTGTACGACCACTTGATGAAATCCCAGACCCGCTACACCTACGAGGATTACGGGCTGGATTCACAGGACATCACCATCAAGATCGACCGTATAGAACTCAGTATGACCTACACAGCAG
Organism: Bacillota bacterium; assembly: GCA_023393045.1. Lineage (GTDB taxonomy): Bacteria > Bacillota > Clostridia > Christensenellales > CAG-138 > Phil1. The sequence continues at coordinate 5,794 of JAEWMV010000100.1, forward strand.
GGGCGAACGGGGCCATCCTCGTCCTTCCCATATGGGATTTCTATGGGCAGATCGTGTGCCAAACGGAAAACGGCCCGTTGTATGTGGATACGCTTTATAGAACCACCTCCGCGCAGCCGCTTGAAAACAACAGCATCTGCACGCTCAACGCCATCACGGGCGAGTTTATGGACAGGGGACTGAGGTGAGGGAGTATGGCGGGCTGCATCAAAAAGCAACAGATAATCACATTCCTTATTGTGCTGGCCTTTGTATTTAATTCCGCCTGCCAGCCCACACCCACGCCAAATATAACCGCACCGGTAAATAGTGATGCCACACCCCCGGCATATGAAAGGGAAGTTGAACTCAGCGACCGCATCCGGCTTGTGATTTCCGCCTCCGTCACCGCACCGGAGGGCCCATTTGTGCAGACTGATATCGAGAGGCTACCGGTGGATGCCTCTTTCGTTGAAAAGATCGTGCAGGCGCTTTCGGACGATCCCGCATATTACATGGGCTGTGAAATCGTGCCCGAATTGACCTTGCATCTCATGACATATATGAGACAGCTTGAATCTGCCCGCAGCAAGCTGTCCCAAAGCGACATTCAGGTAAACGAAAGTGTCATTGCAAATATGCAGCGCGCCCTCGCATCCGCGCCTGAAACGGAGCCTGTCATTTCACTCGCGCAAGCAATGGAGATGGAAGAAGCAAGAATTAATACAGGAAACGAAATAAAGGCCTGGCTGGTCATATCGAAAAATAACAGACGGGATTTCGTGCGCGTGAGCAACCACAGATGGAAAGACGTTATGGTTGAGGATGTGCCCGGGCTGAAAATAACCGAAGAGGACGCGTTGCGGCAGGCGACGGACATTCTGTGCAAGCTTGGGATCGAGGGTGAATTTTCTTTGGTCGCGACCAAATATTCCTTTGACGGGTATACGCTTATCGTCAACGCGCTGAATCAAGCGGGTCTGGCGAACTATCCATACGACCATAGGATCCGCCTGTTTTTTATGCGGGATATCGGCGGGCAAAAGCAGGTGTACAGCGAGCAGGTCAGCGACGGCACGTGGGCAAGCGAATTCATGAGCACGGCTTTCTGGGAAATGATTGAGATGGATTTTGATAACGACGGGCTGGTCTCGTTTTCATGGGATGAACCATGCGAGACGGCAATCGATACGAGCGACACGCAAGTGATCGGCTTGGAAGCGGCGGCAGACGCCATGTGCGCATACATGAAGGTATCCCAGAACAAATATGCGTACGGGGGCACACAGGGCGTTACGATACGCATCGATCGAATCGAGCTTGGCATGACCTGCATTTTGGGCGAAAACCGGACGCGCATCGCCATACCGGTCTGGGAGTTTTACGGCAATGTCGAATATACGAACAGTGCGGGGGAAACCGCGTATGTTTTGATCGACGGAGCCGAAGAGGGCCGAATTTCGGACAAGCCTTGGGAATATTGCAGCCTGTGCACCATCGACGCCCGGACCGGCAAGCGAATCGACAGAGGATTGGGGTATTGACGGATGTTATGCGTGAATATTTGCGTTCCCCGCCATCGATGAACATTTCATGAAGAAAACGCCTCTTGGTTGACAACTTATTCCCGATGGATTATCTTTATAATCATAAGCTTGCGAGCAAGCGCACAGGAGGCGACGCATGAAGGACATCCTCAACCCGAACGAATGGATCGTGATGAACGCGCTGTGGGAAAAGCACCCCGCCACGCTGGGCGAGGCCATCGCGCAGATCGGCTCGCGCGCGAGCTGGGGCTACAAGACCTATCAATCCTACATGAACGTGCTGGAGAAGAAGGGCTTCGTTTCTGCCGAAAAGCGCGGGCGGGATAAATTCTACTCCCCCGCCGTAAGCCGTGAGGCGTGCGTGACGCGCGAGAGCGAGTCCCTGCTCGCCAAGCTGGAAGGCGATTCGGTCAAGCTGCTGCTGGCGAGCATGGTGCGCGAGAGCGACCTTTCCGAGGAGGATTACGCGGAATTGAAGGCGCTGCTGGAAGCGCAGCTCGAAAAGGAGGAGGAGCAATGAAACAGGTGCTTTCCGTTCTGCTTGAAATCAGCCTGTATTCCGCCATCATTACGGGCGCTGTTTTACTTTTCCAGCGCCTGTTCAGGAAAAGCATATCCGCAAGGCTGCAGTTCCTGTGTTGGGGCTTGCTGATATTGCGGCTCATGCTGCCCGTGACGTTTGAGAGCGGCCTGCATCTCGACGCGCTGCTGCCCGAAGTTGCGCCCGCAGCTTCAAACGCGCCAAACGCTTCCACCGGCAACGAGGGGCAAAGCGCTTCCCCCAACTTTGTGGACAGGGTGCAGGCTGCAGACGGCGCGGATATTGCCCCGCCCTCCGCGCCCGCCTCCGCCGAAACCAATCCGGGCGGCGCCCCTTCCGCGGCGGCAAAGCGGCCCGTCGACTGGTACGCTCTCGCTTTCTACGCGTGGCTCACGGGAATCGCGCTGACGCTCGCGTGGTTCATTTTCGCAAAGCATCGCTTCATCCGCCGCGCACAAAAGAGCGCCGTCCCCGCCGACAGGAATACACTCACGCTCTTCACGGCATGCAAGCTGTGCGCGCAGGTCAAGGGAGGCGTGGCGCTCGTCGTCACCGGGGAAAAGCTCTCCCCTTCCCTCGCGATGCTGGGCTTGCGCCCCGTTGTCATACTGCCCGCAACGCTTACGGGCGAGCCTTCCACCCTTCGCTACGCCATGCTGCACGAGCTTTCGCACTGCAAGCGGGGCGACCATATCGTGCTCACGCTCTGCGCGCTGCTGCGCTGCGCATACTGGTTCAACCCCGTCGTATGGCTCGCCTTCGCGCTCATGCAGTCCGACATGGAGTCCGCCTGCGATGCACGGGTCCTTTCCCTCATCGCGCCCCGGGAGAAGCGAAGCTACCTTGTCACACTGCTCTCGCTCTTCACCCGGAACCGCCAGATGGCGCTCGGTATGGCTGAATACCACACCAAGCGCCTCGCAAAAAAGCGCGTGGAGGACGCGTTCATGAACGCCCGCACGGGCCATTTGGCGCGCCTCGCGGCGGCGGCGCTTTCCCTCGCCCTGCTCATAAGCTGCTTCACCACCGCCTGCCAGCCCACGCCGCAGGAGGAAATCGTCGTCAACAAGGGGGACGACAAGACGGGTGAGGCCATCGGCGGCACAGCGGCGCCCATCGCCACCACCGCAGCGCCCGAAGCGACGCCCGAGCCAGTCTATTGGAACGGGGAATATGTCAACGGCACAGGCAGCGTCAAGATCACCGCGAACGCGTTGGTGGTGACGCCCAACGTCGCGGCCTATCCCGTCTATCGCGTCGACCCCTGCGCCGACTTTTCGCAGGAATTCGTGGACGCCGTGCATGAGCAGCTGCTTGGCGGCTGCGAACTCGTCAACGCCAGCAAGGAAATGACGCGCGCCGAGGCGGAGTCTGCCTATCTCAAAGCCTGCCAGCGCCTTGCGGAGCTTCAGGAGAAAGGCATCGATGCGCTTAGCGTCGTTGCGGACGGCAACACGCTCGAGGAGCAGCTTGAGGAGGAGATCGGCTACGCGAAGGACGATATCGAGCGCTACGGCGCACTGATGGAAACCGCCCCGGAAAGCGTGCCGGACGCCTACATTGAGCCGGACGCGTTCCGCGTCATGGATGAATACGGCGGCTACGGCTTCTCCGCCATTCCGCAAATCGGTGAATACGGTCGGCGGGTATTCAGCCTGTACAACGGCTCGGACGGCTCGCAGGGGCGGGACTGGGCAAGCAATCTCTTCGTCATGCTGGGCGCCCAGTATTACCGGACCACCGCCTATGCCGCGACGGATAAGGATTGGCAGGAATGGTATTCCCTGTCCGGCGCCGAAAGGGAAATCCCCTTCGCCGAACTGCCGAAAGTGCTCGACATGACCGAGGAGGCGGCGCAGGCTTGGGCACTTAACGCGCTTATTGAAACGGGCTTTTCGCACGGGCTTCGCGTCGTCAAATGCGGTCAGTACGGCTTGGGCGACACCGGCGCCTCCGACGGGCGGGAGGAAAACAACTACGCGTGGCTGCTCACGCTCGAGCCGGTGATTGGCGGCATCCCCGTGTTCCACGAGGTGTTCCGCTTCGAAACCGACCCGTATGAGACCGCCTATTATTATCCGGACGAGGAAATCACCCTCGCCGTCAACGACACGGGATTGCACGAACTATCCGTCATAGGCTACTTCTCGGTGGGAGAGCAGCTCAACGCCAACGTGGCGCTTGTGGATGTCGAAACCATCAAGGAGCGCATCGCCCAGCAGCTTCTGCTCGAAAGCGCGTACTGGGACGAGCAGAACATGGAGGGCACGCTCGAGATCGTCATCGAAAAGATCGAGCTGGGCTACGGGCGCACCGTCACCAAGGATGACCCCGCGGGGCAGATGCTCATCCCCATGTGGAACGTGTACTGCACCTACAAAAGCCCCGGGCAGGAGCCGTACTACATGGACTTCCCCGCCCTCACGCTCAACGCCATTGACGGCTCGCGTATGTAACAGACGAAGGGCGGCTGCGCCGCCCTTTTCCTTTGACCGCCGCACCTTGACAACTTCACACCGCAATCATTCATAGAATATTAAAATTCCAGCGATTGACATGTTCCTTTCGTTTTATTACTATATCTTTAGTAATAAACAGGAGGGCAATCATGGCAAACCAAAAAAACACCCTCACCACGCCCGAATGGATCGTGATGGACGCGCTCTGGGGCCGCGAGCCGCAGGTGCTGGGCGAAATCATTGAATCCATCGGGGATCGCGTGGACTGGAGCTACACCACCTATGCCTCGTATATGAAGATCCTGACGGACAAGGGCCTTGTCACCTTCACCACGCGTGGGCGGATGAAGTTCTACTCCCCCGCCGTGACGCGCGAGGAGTGCATTGAATCCGAGGGGGAAAGCCTTTTGAACAAGCTCGGCGGGGACGGCGCGGAAAAGCTGCTGCTGTGCATGATGAAAAAGACCAATCTTTCTAAGGAGGCGCAGGAGCGCATGCGCGCGCTCATCGACGAATTGGGCAAAAAGGACGGTGCAAAGTCATGACGCTACTCGCCGCGCTCGCCGAGGTCTCGGTTTATTCCGCGTTTCTCTATCTCGCGGTGCTGTTCTTCGTTTCCGCATTCAAAACGAAGCTCTCGCCGATGCTTCGCTACCTTTTATGGTTGCTCGTCCTCGCAAGGCTGTGTTTGCCCATGACCATAGAGAGCATCTGGCATCCCTTTGCCATTCCGCAGGAGGAGGCTTCGGCCGCCGGGGGACTCACTATCGCCACGGCGCTTGGGGAGCGGGAGATTTTCTACCACGCGCCGGAAGTCATCCAAAATAGCGGAGTATCCTCCCCCGCCGCGTCCGACACGGCGTCCATCCCGGAAAAGGAAGGGCAAACCGCCGCCAAGCCGCAGACACCGACTGCGCCCGCCTTCACATTGACATGGGCGGACGCGCTCACGGCGTTGTGGGCAATGGTAGCACTCATCCTCGCGGCGAGGCTCGCCCTCACCGGACGCAGGCTCAACCGGGCAATCCGCAAAAACGGGCTTTGCCCGGATGAGCGTACGCGGCGCATCTACGCGGCCTGCGCGGATGCGCTCGACCTGCGGCGCGCGCCGGAGCTGCGCCTGCTCGCAAGCGTATCCTCCCCCGCGCTCACGGTGAGTTTGCGCCCGCGCATCGTCCTGCCCGCCGACCTGCCCGAGGGTTTTTCAGACGAGCGGCTTTCCTTCGCCCTCACGCACGAGCTCACGCACTATAAGCGGGGCGACCACCTCATCTGCCTGCTGCTGCGCGCGCTCGAGGCCGTCTATTGGTTCAACCCCGTCGTATGGCTCGCGGGCAGGAGCATCCTGCGCGAAATGGAGGCCGCCTGCGACAGCACTGTGGCCGCCGCGTTTGACGGCGCGCAAAAGCGCGCGTACGCGCTGACGCTGCTTTCCCTCGTTGCGCAAAAGCGCAGGGAAAGCTATGTGCTGGGCATGGCCCTTTCCTCTGCGGAGGACGACGCAAAGCGGCGCATCCGTTCCGTGTTCGCCCCGGCGAAAAGCAAAGCTTATATAAGGATACTCTCCTCGCTCGTCGCGCTGCTGCTCGCGCTCGCCTGCTTCACCACCGCCTGCCAGCCCACGCCGCAGGAGGAAATCATCGTCAACAAAGGGGACGATACCTTGGGGG
>JAEWMV010000104.1 GCA_023393045.1 Bacillota bacterium
ATCTACAACAGCAAATAGGCATTGTATACGATGGACGGCACCTTCCATAAAATAGACGTTTCCACATGGACACGCCGGGATGAATACACGTTCTTCAGCGAGGGCGGATGCGGCTTCACGATGACGGCCGACATCGACGCCACGGGCTTCCATACGTTTGCAAAAGCGCGCGGGATCAAATTCTATCCCCTGCTTGTGGCGGCGACGGCGCGGATACTCAACGCGCACACGGAATTCAAATACGGCTGGCGCGGGGACGATTTCGGTTATTATGAAACCGTCCACCCGATGTTCCTCGACCCAACGCCGGACGGAAGTCCAAAGAGCCTTTATTCCGAGTATAAGAGCGACCTCATGGAGCAGGTTGCCGAGATTGAGCGCGTGCGCGAGCGCTATAAGGACGTTGTGGCCTACCGTCCGCAGGGCAAGGCGCCCCCCAACATCGTGAACATTTCCTGCATCCCCTGGGTGAAGTTCACGGGGCTGTCCTTCTGCCTGCAATACTGCGCCACGTACTACCCGCCCATCATCACCTTCGGGCGGTACGAAAAGCACGGGGAGCAAATCGACATTCCGCTCTCGGTCTACTGCAACCATGCCGTCAACGACGGCTACCACTGCGCCATGCTCATCAACGAAATTCAGGCGCTTTCGGAGGAGTTTAGGTGACGCCGCTTAGCGCGCCTCGGTTTCATACCCTTCCCATAAGGGGATGAGCTCGATGTCGATGCCCGCGTAGCGCGGGGAGAGCGCGCCGGAGAGCGTGCGATACAATGCGCGCAGGCGCTCCGTCTCAAGCGAATCGCCGCTATAGGAAAAAGTCACTTCCAGCCATATCTTGCGGCCGGTCTGCGTCACGTCGGTAAACACATGCGTAAAGCCGAGTTCGTCGAGCGCGCCGGACACGGTCTTGTCGATGTCGAGCCGCTTTTCGTCCTTCGGCGCATATAAGAGGATGCTCCGGAACGCCCCCGCGAGCATTTTCACGGGACGCGGCATAATGCACAGGGAAAGTATGATCGCCACCACCTGGTCGAAATAGACGAAGTAGCGGGAGAGGGGCGTATCCCGCAGGAGCATGGGCAGCGTGAACGCCGCGCCCAGCGCAAAGCTGATGATGAAGTCGACCTTCCACGCATAGATTTCCGCCCGCACCATGGGAGAATACAGCTTTTTGTTGAACCGCGTGAGCACGAGGTACACCGCAAGGCTCATCACGCCCAATGTCACCTCATATATCGCGATGACGGGCGCGTCCACGGGCCTGCCGCCCGCGAGCATCACGCCCAGGTTGGCCGAGATGAGGCTCACCGCCACGCCCAGGAGCATGAAGCCCCTTATGATGATAAAGAGGCTTTCCACCTGATAGTACCCGTAAGGGCGCTTCTCCGTGGGCGGTTTGTAAAGGAGGGGCGCGATGAAGAGCGAGGAGGCGACGACGATGAGCTCCACCGAGTCCACGGCCGCGTCCATCAGCACGGCCTGCGAGCCGGTGAGGATGCTCATCACGATTTCGATCGCGGCGAACAGGACATTAGCCCACAGGGAAATCCCGAGGATGGTTTTTTCTCTTTTTTCATTATTGGAAAACATAAGACCCACTTTTTTAGCCGGTATCCGGCCGCTTGGCGCATAAGCGCATGTTTATTATACTTCTGTGCCGAGGGTAAGACAAGGCGGGGAGAGGTGAAAAAGAGGCCGAATATAAGAAAAAGCGCCCGCGGGGGGCGCTTGGGACGCTGCGAATCAGCATCGTTTAGCGTTGGGTTTGATTGATTTGCGCCGCAATCTCCATTTGTTTCACGCGCTCGTCAAGCGTTTTGAGCAGGTACTCCTGCACGAGATAGACCATGGGCATTTCATCCTCCTTCTCATAGGAGCGGAAACAATCGTAATACCGCGCACGATCCGCAAATTTAATATCAATGGGCGGAAACCCGTCCTTCATCAGCTCGAAATTGAGCAGAAGCCTGCCGGTTCTGCCGTTGCCGTCGATAAACGGATGGATGTTCTCAAAACGCAGATGGAAGCGCGCTACGCGCTGCGTAATGTGGAGGTTTTGCATATCGCCATAATAGGCGGCAAGCAAATTTTCCATCGCCGCCGGTATGCTCGCAGGGGTAGCCAGCTGCGCATCCGTGCCTCCTATGTGGACCGGCACGTCCCTGTACTTCCCCGCCGCTTCCGGCTCGGCGCAAAGCACGTGCGCATGTATCCTTTTGATGAAATCGGCGTCGAGTTCAGCCCTCTGCTCCGCCTTTTCGCACACGAAACCAAACGCCTTCTTATGGCCCACCGCGTCGAGCTGAAAGCGCATGGGTTTACCGTCCACGCCCACGCCGTCGTTGAGTACGAGGTATGTTTCCCTCTCCGTGAGTGTGCTGCCCTCTATGGCGTTGGAATTATAGGTGTAGGTAACGGCAAAATCGCGCAAAAGGCGTTCATAGGACGGCTTTGAGAGCGCCGGAAGTTCTTTTAATTTGAGAAGCAGTGCATCGATTTTTTCTTCGTACATAACGGCGCTCCTTCCTCTTTTATGAAATTATACCCTTTTTTGAGCATATATGCGATGTGTTTTTTCGGCGCGACGCGCAATAGAGGCGGTGCGAGAATTCCATCCCCCCATCCCCTGTGCCCTTGTCTTCCCGCCTTCCCGATGGTATCATGGATTCAGGCGCAAGGAGCAATATGGATATTCTCGAAGGCTTAAATCCCGAACAGATTGACGCCGTCACCACCACCGAAGGCTACGTCCGCGTGATCGCGGGCGCGGGCTCCGGCAAAACGCGCGCGCTCTCGCACCGCTTCGCCTACCTTGTGAACGAAATCGGCATCATGCCGGGCAACATCTTGTGCGTTACCTTCACCAACAAGAGCGCAAACGAGATGAAGCAAAGGATACGCCGCCTCACGGGCGATAACGACACGGGCTACATCAGCACCTTCCACGGCTTCTGCGTGAGCGTGCTGCAGGAGGAGAGCAACGCCGTCGCCTATCCGAAAAGCTTCCTCGTGCTGGACAATTCCGACATCGACGCCATGCTCAGGCTCATCTATGAGGAGCGGGGGCTGACGCTTCGGCATATGACGTTTGCAAACGCGCGGGATATGATCGAAATCCGCAAAGGTTCGAAGAACCCCGATTACTATCTCGACATGATCGCCATGTCGCCGGACGAACTCAAAAAGAAGTACGACGAATCCGTAAGCGCCGAGGACATCATTTTCTACGGCTATCTCTATCAGGAAAAAAAGTGCTTCGGGCTCGACTACAACGACCTCATCAAGTTCACGCTCTATATTTTCCGCGAAAATGAAGAAATACGGCAAAAGTGGCAGCAGCGCCTCAAGTACATCATGATCGACGAGTATCAGGATATCGACGAGCTGCAATACGCCCTGATGAAGGTCCTGTGCGCCTACCACAACAACCTTTTCATCGTGGGCGACCCGGACCAGACCATCTACACATGGCGCGGCGCGCGGGTGCAGTATATCCTCGACTTTGAAAAGGAATTCAAAAACGTCAAAACCATCATGATGATGCGCAACTACCGCTCCACACCGGAGGTCATCGCCTGCGCGAATTCGCTCATTTCCCACAACAAGCAGCGCATCAATAAGGATTTGCTCCCCACGCTCCCCCCGGGGGACGCTGTGGTTTACCGCCACGCCGCCACCGCCGAGGAGGAGGCGAAGTGGCTTGCCCGCGAAATAAAAGCCCTCGCAGCCGCAGGAGCAAAGCTGTCCGACATCGCGCTTTTATACCGCGCGCATTACGTCACGCGCACCGTCGAGGAGGTTTTCCTCAAGGAGGAACTGCCGTATAGGATTTACAGCGGCGTGCAGTTCTTCGCCCGCGCGGAAATTAAGGACGCGCTGAGCTACCTGCGCCTCGTCGCCTTCAAGGACGATCTTTCCTTCCTGCGCGTGGCCAACAACCCCAAGCGCAACATCGGGGAGCGCAGACGGCGTTTTTTGCAATCCTATGCCGCGGAGCATTCCTGCACGCTTTATGAGGCCTTCACGCGCTCGCTCGAGGACGAGGTTTTTCGCAACACGGGCGCAAAAAAGTTTGCCGCCCTCATCGAGCGCTTTTCCGCCTGCTGCCACGATATGCCCATATCGGAGCTGCTCGCCGCCCTGCTCGACCAATCCGGCTATGAAGCGGCGCTTCGCACAGAAGGCAGTCAGGAGAGGTTGGACAACCTGGCGGAACTCCGCCAGTCCGTCTATGAGTATGAAACCACCTGCGGCGAGGAGAGCACGCTGGAAAATTACCTCTCCCACGTGGCCATGCTCACCAATCTCGACGCGGACGCGGGCGGCAACGCCGTGAAGATGATGACCGTGCACAGCGCGAAGGGGCTGGAATTCCCGTATGTGTTCCTCATCGCCATGGAGGAGGGCGTATTCCCCTCGCGCAAGGTCGCGACCATAGAGGGCATGGAGGAGGAGCGCCGCCTCGCCTTCGTCGCCATGACGCGGGCGGAAAAACGGCTTTATCTTTCCGGCTCGCAGGGCAAGAATCTCGACGGGTCGTTCCGCTACCCCTCGCGCTTCGTGCTGGATATCGACAAGTCCCTCGTGCATTACGATGTGGAATTGCCCGAAAGCCTCGTCAACGAGGCGAAATACCGCGCGAAAAGCGCGGATAAGCTGCGGGAGATTTCCTCCGACGGGCCGCCCCATGCCGTGGGCGACAGGGTGCGTCACCCCGTGATGGGGGCGGGGCAAATCACCGCGCTCGACGAGGTCAACTGCGCCTATGTCATTCAGTTTGAGGAAATTCCCACGCCGCGCAAAATCAGCTTCCGCGCCAAGCTCGAACGGGGCTGAGCGCCCGCCTTTTTCCCGCATCCGGCGTTAATTTTATATTTACATTTTTTTGCGTGAAATTTAACGCGATGTATGCGATAATTACTTCCGTTGAAGGTAACGGAGGATTGTTGTTTTGATGCGCGTATTCACACGGTTCGGTTTCCCGGCCGCCCTTATTTTTGTTCTCATTCTCTGCCTTATGCTCGCGGGTTGTGACACGCCCGCCCTCCCGGACGGAGGTTCCCCCTCGCCCTCCCCCCAGGCGTCGCCTATGGAGACGGCAATTCCCGCCTTCTCCACGCCCGTCCCCTCGGACGAGGAAATCGCCGCCGCCGCGCGCGAGGCTTTCAGGGACGTATTCGCCCTTGATTATGAAAAATACGACACGGACAGGGATATCCAGACCGTGACGGAATTGATGGAGCTTCGCTATCTGTTCACCGGCATGGCGGCGGACTATGAAGCGGCCGTAACAACCGCGGCCAAGGCCGCGTTTGACGCGGCGCACGCCTACGACCCGCACATCGCATTCCATCTCGAGTGCCCCGCGGCCGACTGGCGCTTTATGGTGGCGCTCTGCTGCGACTGCGCGGAGAAGCCGGAAGACAAGCTCCTCCGCTTAAGCGCGGTCGAGGTGGAATATGCGCCGAGCGCGCTTAAAATCACCGTCGCGCTGCCGGACTTCGACGCGTTTTTCGGCAACGAAAGCGGGGACGTGCAGTATAACGCGCTCACCATCTACAGCTACCTCAACACGGTGTACGACATAAACGGAAACGACACGAACTCAAATGGCCAGTATGCTTTTCCCGAGGGGTATGCCGCAACCCTGGTGGAGCCCCTGCCCCAGCGCACGCTGCGCCCGAGCTGGTATAACGACCGCTCAAACGCCACGCGCCGCCACATGGGCACGGACATCCGCGCCCCGCTGGGCCGCAAAATACACGCCTGCGGGGACGGCGTGGTGCTCTACATCGGCTACACGGACATCGCGGGCAACTATGTGGTGATTAAGGACGACTACGGCTTCCGCTACACTTACTGCCACTTCGTTGAGCCGACTACGCACGTGAAGGTGGGCGACGTTGTAAAGGCGGGGGACATCATCGGCAACGTGGGCAGCACGGGCAACAGCGACGCGCCGCACCTGCACCTCTCCATCATCACGCCGGAATTCGTCTACGTCGACCCGTACCCGCTCATGTGCGAAATACGCAAGCTCGTAAACGGCTGAAAGGCGCGCGGTGCTTCCCGTTAAAAAGCCCTGAACCGGGGCTTTTTTTGTGTTTGCGCAAACGCGTGTTTCCCCGTCGCGCACGCTTGCTCTCCCGCGCGGCCCCGGCGGAAATATATATTTATTCTAAACCAAAAGTTTAACAATACTATATTGACAAGAAGCGTCAAAAATGTTTTAATAGCTTCCGATGGTTTAGATATTCTAAACTTGGGGTTTATTTATACAGCGCCGCGCAAAGGGGGAAACGCCATGCAAATAGGCGATCGGATCAAGCGAAGACGGATTCGCCTCGGCCTCACGCAGGAGGAGCTTGCCGCGCGCACGGAGCTAAGTAAGGGCTTCATTTCCCAGCTCGAGCGCGATTTGACCTCCCCTTCCATCGCGACGCTGACGGACATACTCGAGGCGCTCGGCACGGACCTCGCGGACTTCTTTGCGGAGCGCAGGGAGGAAAAGGTGGTTTTCGGCACGGACGACGTGTTCGTCAAGGAGGATGAGGAACTCGGCCACGCGGTCTACTGGCTCATCCCCAACGCGCAGAAGAACCTGCTCGAACCCATCATGGTGACGCTCTCTCCCGGAGGAAGCACGCTGGAGGACGACCCGCACGAGGGTGAGGAATTCGGCTATGTGCTCGCGGGGAGCATCATATTGCGTCTGGGTGAACGTGAATTTAAAGTACGCCGCGGCTCCAGCTTCTGCTTCAAGCCCTCCAGCGTCCATTCCATCCATAACAACGGCAAAACGGAAGCGAAGGTGCTGTGGGTCGCCACCCCGCCGAGCTTCTGATTAACGGGGGGCGTAAATGTCCAAACACCTGATCGATCTGATCGACGTGCGCAAGACCTACGAAGGGGAAGACGCGCTCAAAAACATCAACCTGTACATACGCGACGGCGAATTCCTTACGCTGCTGGGTCCTTCCGGCTGCGGGAAAACGACGACGCTGCGCCTCATCGCAGGCTTTACGATGCCCTCGGAAGGGCGCATCCTCATAGACGGGCAGGACGTTTCCTCCGTGCCGCCCTATAAGCGCCGCGTCAACACGGTTTTTCAAAAATACGCGCTGTTCCCGCACCTCAACGTGTTCGACAACGTTGCCTTCGGGCTTAAAATCCAAAAGCTTCCCAAGGCTGAGATCGAAAAGCGCGTGAACGAAATGCTTGAGATGGTCAACCTCAAGGGCTACGGCAAGCGCTGGATCGAGCAGCTTTCCGGCGGACAGCAGCAGCGCGTGGCC
>JAEWMV010000093.1 GCA_023393045.1 Bacillota bacterium
CGCGCACCCTCTATTCGGCAACCGGGTCCAAGGATGAACAGGACGCGGACGTCACCGAAATGGGGAGCAACCTTGCCAACACAAAACTCACGCTGCGCGCCGTGTTTGACAACACCGTCGGCACCCTGCAGGACATCATGAGCCTGCAGGTCGGCGATGTGATACGGCTGGATCACCCCATAGACAGGCCGATTGCGGTGAACATCGAGCATATGAAGAAGTTCAAGGGCTACATCGGCCAGAAAAAATCCAGGTATGCGGTGCGCATAACGGAGATAATACAGGAGGAATCGGATGGCTAGTGATTCATTAACCCAGGAAGAAATCAACCGCATTCTTATGGGCAATCTGGACGCCGTGCCGGAGGAGCCGGAAGGCCGTTGGCGCCTTTCCCCCGAGGAGAAGGACGCCCTGGGCGAAATCGGCAATATGTGCATGGGCGCTTCGGCGACAACGCTCTACGAACTGCTGAGCCGCAGGGTCAGCATCACTACGCCGCGCGTGAACGTCTATACGTCCATCGACCAGATAAGCGGTTATAAAAAGCCCTATATTGCGGTTGAGGTGTCCTATACGGAGGGGATATACGGAAAGAACATCTTCCTTCTCAAGCGGGAAGACGCGCTTTTGATTACGGATATCCTCATCGGTGGGGACGGCAGCCTGCAGTCCGAAGGGCTGGAGGAAATGTACCTGAGCGCGCTGAGCGAAGTCATGAACCAAATGATAGGCGCGTCCTCCACGTCGCTCTCCTCCATACTGCATGTGCCCATCAACATTTCCCCGCCCACGGTGAAGGAAATCATCATGGATGAAGACGATCTGGGCACCATCATCGACAACAGCGATGCGTTCATCCATATTTGCTTCGACATGACCATTGAGAACCTGCTGGCAAGCGAGATCATGCAGGTGATCCCCTACAGCTTCGGCAAGCTTATGGCAAAGGATTTGATCAACGAGGAATCTGCAAGGGTATCTTCATCTTCAACTCCGGCCGCCCCGGCGCAGCAGCCTGCGCCGCAGCCCGCGCCGCCGCAGGCGGCGCCTGTGCAGAAACCCGCCGCTCCGGCCCCGGCGCGCGCCGCGCAGACGGCGCCCGTGCGGGAAAGCCAGAAGGTCGTGGACGTGAAGCCCCTGCAGTATCCCTCTTTTGACGACGACAACGCGCCCATGCCGCACATGCGCGAGGAGGAGCCGGAGGGCAACCTGAACCTGCTCATGGACGTGCCGCTGAATGTGACGGTCGAATTGGGCAAGAGCGTCAAGAGCATCAAGGAGATACTCGGGATGCGCATGGGCTCCATCATCGTGCTGGACAGGCTGGCGGGCGAGATGGTGGACATACTCGTCAACGGCAAGCTCTTCGCAAAGGGCGAGGTCGCCGTCATCGACGATAACTACGGCGTGCGCGTGACGGAAATCATCAACAAGAAGGCGAACTTCTTCAGCTAAGCTGCGGCCTGCGATTGGACGCCGTCCGTTTCCCTCATCCTTTATGACCAAACCCCGCCGAAAGGCGGGGTTTTCTGTGTCAATTGCGAACTGGGCTAAATATTGTACAAAAGTTTATCGATATATCATATGTACACATTTTCTAAAATGCGACAAAAATAACGAAAAACAAAATATTAAATGCTGGAGGCGGAGAAGCACAGTGAAAGCAAAAGGTAAGGGCGACCTCAGGACGTATGGAATCAAGGGGAAAATACTGGTCCCGGTCATAGGACTGTTCGTGCTCAGCATCGGCATTGTCTTGGCTTTGGTACTCTTCATCTCTTCCGGCAACACGAACAAGTTGTCCAGCGACCTGATGGATGAGATGAATACCCACTACGCTGCCGACGTCCAGGGCAAGCTGAACGCGGCTTTGAGCGGCGCACGGGCGCTCAAGCCGGTGTTCGAGCAGACGGGCAAGGCGTCAAGGCGCGAAGGCGACGTGGCGCTGCTCAAGACCATACTCGAACAGAGCGATGGCGTCTATGGCGTTTATACCCTCTGGGAGCCGGGCAAGTATGATAATATGGACGCGCAATACGCAGGAAAGCCCGGTTATGACAGCACCGGCCGGTTCATTCCCTATGTGCGCCGCGATGGGACCAGCATCGTGGTGGAAGCGCTTGCCGGCTACGAGGAGGAGGGCGTGGGCGATTATTACCTCGTGCCCAAAAACACGCTGCAGGAGAGCATCATCGATCCTTTCGTCTATCCGGTCAACGGCGTGGATATGTATATGTCCTCCATGGTGGTGCCCCTGGTCCGAAACGGCGGCTTCGTGGGCATCGTGGGCATGGATATCCTCATAGACAGCCTTGTCGAAGGCATCAAGGGCGTATCCCTCTTTGAGAGCGGATACATGTTCATGGCCGATTCGAGCGGCGTGCTGTCCTATCACCCCGACGCCGACATGGCCGGAACCTCCCTGTTCGACGCACTTGGCGAGAAGGAGGGCGCGCTGCTTCGCGAAGCGCTCAGCACGGGCGAAAATACCGAGTTCGATTTTGTTTTCGGCGCGGACGGCGTAAAGAACCGCTTTGTAATCAGCCCCATCTCCGTGGGTGCGAAATACTGGCTGGTCGGCGCCGTCGTTCCCGTGAGCGAAATCGATAAGGCCACGAACACCACCCTGCTGGCAGGATTGGGCACGGGCGTGGCCGCGCTGGGTATCATCGTGGTTTTGCTTCTCATACTGATCTCCGGCATCCTGAAGCCCATTGTTCCGCTGACCCGGGCCGCCCTCGCGATTGAGAACGGCAATATCGACAGCGCCGTGTCCCAGAGCCTTGCGGAAATTAAAAGCAGGGATGAAATCGGTTCGCTCGCAAACTCCATAAGAAAGGCGGTCGGCTCGATAGAGCGCGTCGCTTCCGACACGGCCGTATTGAGTAAGGCTGCCGAGCAGCACGATTTGAGCGTTGAGGTGGACATCTGCGTGCACAGCGGCATTTACCAGCAGATTATGGTGGTTGTGGATCAGATGTTCTCGCAGCTCAACAGCATCATCGCGAGCATCAGCGTAGCCGCGGAACAGGTCAGCACCGGTTCCGCCCAGGTGGCGAGCGGGGCGCAGGCGCTTGCGGCGGGCTCCACGGAGCAGGCGTCCTCCATCGAGGAACTCAGCGTTTCCATCGCAAAAATCGCCGAGCAGGCTGCGGAAAATTCAAACAACGTCAAAACCGCCACGCAGTACGTTGGAGAGACGGCGCAGAGCGTGCGGACCGGAAACGAGCATATGGCGCAGCTCTCCGGGGCGATGAGCGACATCGGCTCCACGTCCGGAGAGATCACCAACATCACAAAGGTCATCGAGGACATCGCCTTCCAGACCAACATCCTCGCGCTCAACGCGGCCATCGAGGCGGCGCGCGCAGGCAGCGCCGGCAAGGGCTTTGCGGTCGTGGCGGACGAGGTCAGGAACCTTGCCGCAAAATCCGCCGAGGCCGCCAAGCAGACGGCCGAGCTGATACAGGCCTCCGCGGCCACCGTTTCCAAGGGCGCACAGATCACGGGAGAAACCGCAAAAATTTTGCGCGACATCGGGGAAAAGGCCCAGATGGTCAACGAGAGCATCGTGAAGATCGACAAGGCCTCCTACGAGCAGTCCGTGGCGATCGAGCAAACCAAGCTTGGGTTGGAGCAGGTTTCCGCCGTGGTGCAGACGAACGCGGCCACCGCGGAGGAAAACTCCGCCACCAGCGAGGAAATGTCCGCCCAGGCCGCTTCGCTGCGCGAGGAGGTCGGCAAATTTAAGCTGAAGAGCAGCGCGTATCAGGACGGACTTCATCCCGTCGAGCCGACCCAGGAGCGCCTGCCCGACATCAACCTGCCTCTGCTTGACCGCGCGCTGAATCTCGGCAAGTATTAAGCAGGGCAAAAGCAAGGGGATTTTAGAGCAAAAAGGCGGGTGGCGATGATTGCCGCCCGCCTTTTGGAAAGTTCTGAGCAATGGGAAAACAGCGGCCTCCTCGTTAAGTTAAATACTGCGAATGTTCCGACATAAACAAATCATACTCATCCTTTTCGGTGATCCAAACAATTACATAATATTCTTTTATCCCAAGCCTTGAGTAAGCCTCCAAACGGTGATTACCATCGTTCAGCTCAAACCCGCCGTCGACGAAGTGAACGATCAATGGTGGCATATCCCGCTCTTTTTCAATGACGCCCATAAGCTTTGAAACGTGCTTGTCAAACCATTCCGCGTCAATTCGCCATTTCATGTTCTTTTCGGGGCCGCAGCAGCGACTGAAAAGCGAAAGCGGCATTTTTATGGGTCCCAAGAAAAAGCGATCAAACAATTTCAGCCCATCGGAAAAGTCTTTGTTATGCCCGCCGGATAACAAGTATGTGTGGATCCATTGCTCAAGCTTACCGTTTTTGGCGTAACTTTGAGCGGATGAAAGCGTACATGCATATTCCAAAATGATATCCTCCTTTTTTGAGTAAACGATCTTCTTGATCGATT
Organism: Bacillota bacterium; assembly: GCA_023393045.1. Taxonomy (GTDB): domain Bacteria; phylum Bacillota; class Clostridia; order Christensenellales; family CAG-138; genus Phil1. Next base: position 4,466 of record JAEWMV010000093.1, read on the forward strand.
CACAGGAAAGATGGTATTCTCCCGCGATTTGTTCCATGCCGATACCGGCATTGAACCTCGCTTTGATATCGCGGTTGCGCTCAAACAGATATTGCTTATATCCTGAGGTTTCGCCCCAAGCCCGCTTTTTGGCGCTGGCCGGAATGTAAACGGGTTTTCCCGACACATATTTTTGAATCTGCCTGAGCAAGCGCTCGGGAAATATGTCCTTACCGTTTTCGTACTTCATATGCCATCAACTCCTGTGATTGAATTATACAATTCGAGCGGCAATATTGATACATAATGGACGGATATATGCGTTCTTTACATAAATCGCATCCGTAATCTCTCAGGCGCTTTCCCGTCCCGCGAGACTTCTGAGCAACGAAAAAGCGAGCTGCCTTTTTGGAGGGCAGCTCGCTTGAGAGCAAGGCGAAAAAATTCCGGTATAAGCAGGAGGCGCTTACTGCGCTCCTTTTGCACTTTTCTTTTCCTCATACATTTTTTCATCGGCCATACGGATCATTTCCTCGGCCGTCAGCGGCGTGCGCAACATACTCTGTATCCCGAGCGACGCGGCGATTCTTACGTTTTCATTCGGGATGGGCAGCTCGATAGAGACGATGGCGCCGCGTATCCGCTTGGCGATAAAGGCGGCTTCCCTCTCGCCGATGCCGCTCAGGCAGACGAGGAACTCGTCCCCGCCGTACCTGGCCGCCCAGTCCGCGTCGGCGCGTATGCATTTTTGCAGGGCGGCGGCCACCTCCCTGAGGGCGACGTCCCCCATCGCGTGGCCGTATGCGTCGTTGATCATCTTCATGTTGTCGATATCGATAAACAGAACGGAGAGCGGCTGCTGCGCTATGACGGCTTTGACGATGTCCACCGGCAGCCGGTCGTCCACGAAGCGGCGGTTGTATATGCCGGTCATATGGTCCCTGATCACCATGCTGTTGATGTCGTGCACGACGTTGCGCATCGCCTGCCCGTCGTTATACTCGCCGGTGCCGATCATCATGCTGTCCGTGGCGT
>JAEWMV010000059.1 GCA_023393045.1 Bacillota bacterium
ACCGAAAGTTCATCTGTTTCCTGCCTGCGCTGCAACCGTGTCCGCGGGGTCGTCCGCCTGTTTGAGCATTTTTTCAAGCGTTTCGACCTTCATCGCAAAATCCTCAACTTCGTTAGCTATTTCACAAAGATCCGGGTCATTGAGCGCTCCGGCCTTTTCGAGTGATTTATCGGTCTCCTGCGCGAGTTCATCCTCCCTGAGCATGACTTCGATTTTTAACTTCTCGAGCAGCTCGGGAGTGATCTCATTCAATTCATTTCGTTCCACAATGCATCCTCCGATGATGTTGCAGTGCAGCAATAACAAACAGGCGTTAAACTCATCCTATTTTAACACACATCTTTTTGCATGGGAATATTTGCTGTTGTGAAATTTATTGCTAATAAGAAACAAAAGGTTACGAACCGCCCGGCGCTTCATCTCCTTCATCAGCGTGCATTGTATACAGATTGTCACGTCCGCATGCGAGCGGGAGTTTTTTGCTTACAGGCCGGACGCGTTTTTTGCGTCCGGCGGGTCTTCAGCGCGCGTGTCTGTACGATTTTCCGGGCTCGAGCGCGATGCCTTTTGCCTCGAACATCTGGCTGACCGTCACGAGCTTGAAGCCCCTTGCGAGCAGCTCCGGCACAATCTGTTTGAACGCCTCGGCGGAATCGGGGCGCACGTCGTGCATGAGTATGATGTCCCCGTCCTCGCATTTGAGCACGGCTTCAACGGTGCTCTGCGTATCGTGCGTGGACCAGTCCAGCGTGTCGATATCCCAGAGTATGAGCGGATAGAGTATCGTCGCATAAACGGCTTCGTCGCGCGCGCCGTAGGGCGGACGCACGAGCGTGGGCGCAGTATCCGTCAGTTCGCGTATCATCTCGTTGACGTCCTCCACCTCCGCGAGCATTTCCTCGATGGAGAGATGGGTCAGATTCTTATGATGATAAGTATGGTTGCCGATTTCGCAGCCAAGCTTCGCCGCGCGCGCGACCAAGGACGGGTATTTTACGATCTGAAGGCCCACGGCAAAGAACGTCACATGCACGTCGTCCGCGGCGTATTGCTCCACCGTGTCGAGTATGCTGTCCGTCACGCCGATAAAAGGCCCGTCGTCAAACGTGACGGCGACAAGCTTGTCCTCGGGGCCGTACAGGGAGGGCGAAGCGTCGGGGGGGTCCGTTTGAACGGGCTCGGTTTCAACGGGCGCTATCGTATCCGTTATTTCGGGCGTGCTTACGCTCTGCGTCGGCGTGGGAGTCGCGGCGGGCGTCTGCGTGATATTGACCACCTGAGTGGGCGTGGGAGTATTGAATCCGATGGATGCCAAAAGGTTATCGCAGCCTGCGCTGAGCAATGCGGTGACAATCAGAAAAAAAACCAAAAAACAGCTCTTTTTGAACATATATCCCCATCATGCGGCAATAACTGCCACGTTCTTTCCACTTCTCCCACTGTATCCTTTTGGAAATATCAAGTCAAGCGCGCCGGAGTTAGTTTACACTTCCTTCATTTATACGCCGCGCCTTGTCAAAGGAAATGATTTGCCATATAATCAGTACTTGATAAACGACGGGAGAAACAGATTGAAAACCAGCGACTTTTACTACGATTTGCCCCACGAGCTGATCGCGCAGACGCCCTTATTAAAGCGCAGCGATTCGCGCCTGCTCGTATATGAGCGCGCGTCAAAAACCATGCGCGATCGCGTGTTTTCCGATGTTCTTTCCTACCTCAGGCCAAACGACGTGCTCGTGCGCAACACCACCCGTGTGATCCCCGCGCGCCTGCACGCCCAAAGAGAGGGCACGGGCGGAAGCATGGAACTGCTTCTGCTAAAAAGGCTCGACGCGCACCGCTGGGAGGCGCTCGTGCGCCCCGGAAGGCGCGCGAAGGAAGGCTTGACCTATAAGATCAACGGCGAGCTTTCGGCCCGCATCATGGAACCGACTGACGCGGGCGGGCGCGTGATTTACCTCGAGTACGACGGCGTGTTCGAAGAGGTGCTCGATCGCGCGGGCGAAACGCCCCTGCCCCCTTATATTACGGAAAAACTCGACGACCGCTCCCGCTACCAGACGGTCTACGCGCGCGAGGACGGCTCCGCCGCAGCGCCCACCGCGGGGCTCCATTTCACCAACGAACTGCTTGATGCGGTGCGGGAAACGGGTGTCGACATCGTGGACATACTGCTGCACGTCGGGCTCGGCACGTTCCGGCCGGTCAGCGCAGAGAATGTCGAAGCGCACCATATGCACAGCGAGTATTATGAGGTCTCCCCGGATGCCGCGGCGCGCATCAACGCGGCGCGCGAAAAGGGCGGAAAGATCATATGCGTGGGCACGACCTCCTGCCGCACGCTCGAGAGCGTGACGGACGAGGACGGCGTCGTGCGCGCCAAAACCGGCTGGACGGATATATTCATCATGCCGGGCTACCGTTTCAGGGCGATGGACGCGCTCATCACAAACTTCCACCTGCCCGAATCCACGCTTTTGATGCTCGTGAGCGCGTTCTCCTCCCGCGAGGAAATGCTTGCCTGCTACGCGCACGCCGTGGAGGAGAAATACCGCTTTTTCAGCTTCGGCGACGCGATGCTGATAGTATGACGGAGAATGCATGAAAGATTTTAGCTTTGAAATATTGCACATATGCGCCCAGTCCGGTGCGCGGCTCGGAAGGCTGCGCACGCCGCACGGGGACATCGACACGCCCTGCTACATGCCCGTGGGCACGCAGGCGACCGTCAAGGCCATGCGCCCGGACGAGCTTGCCGCCACGGGCTCGCAGATATGCCTCGCCAACACCTACCATCTCTTCGAGCGCCCCGGCCACGCGCTGGTCAGGGAAGCGGGCGGATTGCATGAGTTCATGCGCTGGAACAAGCCCATTTTGACCGACAGCGGCGGCTTCCAGGTGTTCAGTCTCGCCGTGGCCAACAAGATACGCGAGGACGGCGTGGAGTTCCGCTCGTTGCTCGACGGAAGACGCCATTTCTTTACGCCCGAGAGCGTGATGGAAATTGAGGAGGCCCTCGGCGCGGACATCGCCATGGCCTTTGACGAGTGCGCGCCCTGGCCGAGCGACGAGGCGTACACCCGCGCCGCGATGGATCGCACCCACCGCTGGGCCGCGCGCTGCAAAGCGGCGCATACGCGGGAGGATCAGGCCCTTTTTGGCATCGTGCAGGGCGGCACGTTTGCAAGTATGCGCATAGAGAGCGCAAAAGCGCTTGCCGACATGGATTTCCCCGGCTACGGCATAGGCGGACTATCCGTGGGCGAGCCGAAGCCCCTGATGTACGAGATGCTCGAGGTCATGATGCCCCATATGCCCAAGGAAAAGCCGCGCTATCTGATGGGCGTGGGCAGCCCGGACTGCCTGGTGGAGGGCGCGATACGCGGTATCGACATGTTCGACTGCGTGCTGCAGACCCGCATCGCCAGAAACGGCCTGGCTTTGACCTCCTATGGCAAGCGGATGCTTCGAAACGCGGCCTTCGAGCGCGATTTTACCCCCATCGAGGAAGGGTGCGACTGCTACGCCTGCCAAAACGGCTTCACGCGGGCGTATATCCGCCACCTCGTCAAGTGCAAGGAAATCCTCTCCGCGCAGCTTATCACCGCGCACAACATACGCTTTTCTCAAAGGCTCATGGAGGGCGTGCGCAAGGCGATCGCTGAAGACCGCCTGCTCGATTTTCGCCGCGAATGCATAGAGCTGGGGATGTTTGAGTGATGGAAACGCTCCTCTTTCAAAATCAGAGTGAAAAGGACACAGAAGCGCTCGGACAAAGGCTTGCCGTTGCGCTCTTTGACGGCGCGTTCCTCGCGCTCTACGGCGACCTCGGCGCGGGCAAAACCACGCTTGCGCGCTCCATCGCAAGCGGCCTTGGCGTGGAGGGCATCATCAGCCCCACGTTCACCATCGTGCGCGAATATGATGGCAAGCTCCCCCTCGCGCATTTTGACGCATACAGGCTAAATAGCGCGCAGGAGCTCTACGACATCGGCTTTGAGGATTACCTCGCGCGCGGCGGCGTCATCATTATGGAATGGTGCGAAAACGTACGCGACGCACTGCCTGCGGACAGGCTGGAGATCAGAATCATTGGCGCGGGCGACGAGCCGCGCACAATGGAGATCGGGGCAACGGGGCCGCGCCACGCGGCTTTATTGGAGGCGCTGTTATGAACATCCTTGCGATCTCCACCTCCGGCCGGGCCGCATCCGCCGCGTTCATCCGCGACGGAAAATCGCTCTCCCTCGCCGTGTCCGACAACGGCCTGACCCATTCGGAAACCATCATGCCCCTCGTCGACTCGCTCTTTGAGAAGAACGCGCCCTTTGCATTTGATGAAACGGACGCTTTTGCCGCCGACGTCGGCCCCGGTTCCTTCACGGGCGTGCGCATCGGCGTGTGCATCGCAAACGCGTTTGCCGCCGCGACGGGAAAGCCCGTCGTGGGCATCAGCGCGCTCACAGCGCTCGCGCGGGCAGCCTCTGAAGAAAACGCCGTGTGCGCCCTCATCGACGCGCGCCACGGCAACGCTTACGCGGCGGTTTACCGTGGTGCAGAAGAGCTTCTTGCCCCCTGCGCCGTGACGGTAGAACAGCTTCTTCCCCTCGTACCTCAGGATGCGCTTTTCACCGGGGATGGCGCGGAGGCTTACCGCGAGGAAATATGCGCGGCGCTTCCTTCGGCGCGCTTTGCCAAAACGGATAAGACCGTTCTTCGTGCGGATATGCTCGCCCTCCCCGCCTTTGAAGCATTGCGCCGAAGCTTGGGAGAAAGGGAAGTCATGCCGCTCTACCTGCGCCCCTCGCAGGCAGAGCGGCTGTATAAGGAAAAAGTATGAACCGGGATATCATCCGTCCCATGCGGGAATACGATGTGGACAGGATTGCGGAGCTGGAGCAAAGATGCTTCCGCACGCCCTGGTCGAGGAAGGCCATTGCCGACGAGCTGACAAACAGCTCCGCCCATTACCTCGTGTGCGAACGCGAAGGGCTCGTCATCGCCTACGCGGGCATGTGGGTCATATTGGACGAGGCGCACATCACCAACGTCGCCGTCGCCCCCGAGTTCAGGCGGGACGGCCTCGGGCGGAGGATGATGCTGTGCATGATGCGCCAGGCGCTGCTTTACGGGGCGGCGCAGATGACTTTAGAGGTGCGGGAGTATAATTTTGCCGCGCAATCCCTCTACGATTCGCTGGATTTTGAAAAAGCAGGCGAGCGAAAGGGCTATTATTACGACACGGGCGAAAGCGCCTACATCATGTGGAACCGCGACGTCGCCTTGACAGTGCGAAAGCAAGGTGCTAGCATCTGAATGAACACCAAAATATGTGACTTTGGGAAGGAAGTGTCAAATATGAAAGAAATCATCCGCTCCGATAAAGCGCCTGCGGCGATCGGCCCCTACAACCACGCCATCATGACAGAGGGCATCGTTTTCACCTCGGGCCAGCTCGGCTTCGACCCCGCGACGGGCAAGCTCGTCGCGGGCGTGGAGGCGCAGGCGAGGCAGGCGTTCACCAACCTTAAAAACGTGCTGGAAGCCTCCGGCGCGTCGCTTGAGGACGTTGTGAAGACGACCGTTTTCGTGGCGGACCTCGCCGATTTCGCCAAGGTCAACGCGATTTATCAGGAGTTTTTCGGCCCGAATTTCCCCGCCCGCTCCTGCGTGCAGGTAGCGGCGCTTCCCGGCGGCGGCCTCGTGGAATGTGAGTGCATCGCCTTCAAGAGCGCGGACGAAACCTATTCTTTCTGAAAGCCGTGGAGCGCGGGCTGAAAAGAGATCCCGCGTTCAACGAGAGGCCGATGGTCGCCGCGGCCGCCGGCCTTGGCGCGGGCATCGCCGTCGCAAGGTATATGCAGGGCACATACGCATTCATTGCGCTGTGCCTTCTTTTTATTATGGCGTCCTCGGCCTTCTTCCTCAAGCGGCGCATGCTCACGGTGTTTATTGGGGCAACGGCGCTGGGCTTTTTGCGCGTGCTGCCCTACCTTCTCGCCGAACCGGCTCGTGCGCTTGGCGATTCCACTGTGTTCGCGCTCGCAAACGCCAAGCTCAATATTTCCTCTTTCTTTGAAGAGCTTTCCCAAACGCTGCTCGCGCGCTGCGACGCGCTTTTCAAAGAGGCTTCTCCTCTCGTACGCGCGATCCTGCTAGGGGATACGACGATGCTCAGTTTTTTTGACAACGAAGCGTTTCGCGCCGCGGGCGTGTCGCACATACTCGCGCTCTCCGGCCTCAACGCAAGCATTTTTGCGCAGATCCTTGCGCTGTTCATCCCCAAGCGCCGCCCGGGCGTGCGCTTCGCGCTCATCGCCGCTTTTCTTTTCGTCTATTGCGCGCTCGCGGCCTTTCCCGCGTCGCTGCTGCGCGCGTGTGTGATGGCCTTATGCATTCACGCCGCGCCGCTTTTCGGCAGGAAAAACGACCCGCTCTCCTCGCTTGCGCTCGCCTTCGTATTCATCGTGCTGCCTTTGCCTTTCTGGATGTTCTCCGCCGGATTCATCCTCTCTTTTTCGGCGACGGCGGGCGTCGTCATGCTCTATGCGCCGCTGTGCGAAAAGCTCGCAAAGCTGCCCGAACCCCTCGCGGCGGATGTTTCCGTCACGCTCTCGGCCACGCTTTCGACGCTGCCCTTCACGCTGCAGCTCTTCGGCAGACTGCCGCTCTACTCCCTCGTTTCAAACCTGCTCATCGTGCCGCTCGTCACGCTTTCCATGCCCCTCTCCCTCGCAGCGCTGCTCTTAAGTTTCGTTTGGTTTCCCCTAGGCGAAATCGCGGCCTTTCCGGCAAGGCTTCTCGCGGACGCATCGGACTATCTTTCCAAGGCGTTCGCCTCCCTTCCCTACAGCGTGCTTTCCATTGAAAAGCCCTCCCCCGCCGCCGGCGTGCTTTTCCTCGCCGCGCTCGTCTTTTTATCGAAGTTCTGCCTACTCGAAAATAAAAAACGCTATCCTATCGCCTTTGCCCTGCTCGCTTCAAGCGCGCTCTGCTTGATTTTTCTCTGACGCTTGCCGCAGGGGGCAAGGTGGCTTATAATCGGCTTATGGACTATAAGGAATTCTTCAAAGCGATCGCGGAAAACAAACTTTCTGGCGCGTATCTCCTCCACGGCGAGGAGGAATACGTCAAGGAAAGCGCGCTTTTAAAGCTCATCGCGGGCATTGACGCGACCGTGCGCGATATGAATGTGGACGACATCGCCTCCGCCTCCGCACGCGAGATCATCGCCGCGTGCGAGACGCTGCCTTTCCTCGCCGAACGCCGCGTCGTCATCGTGCGCGCGCTCCCCAAGGAGGCCGACGCGGACGAATTGAAGGCCTATATTCCCAGGGTTCCCGAACAGACCGCGCTGCTCTTTTTCGTGCGCGGCGACGCGGACAAGCGC
>JAEWMV010000126.1 GCA_023393045.1 Bacillota bacterium
GCCCGGCATGAGGCCGATGAAGAGGATGCCAAGCGCCATCCCCAGCGACCAGAAAAGCCCCACCGCCACATCCGCGCGCGCGCCGCCCTTTTTTTTCATGTAGCCGATGCCCACGGCGGAAAGGACGGAAAAGAGTATCGCGCCGAATATGGGCTCAAAGCCCAGGAGATACCCGAGACCCACGCCGCCATAGGAAGTGTGCGCGATGCCCCCGCTCATCATCACAAGCTTTTTTTCAATGACGATAACGCCGATAACGCCGCATACGACGCTCGCGAGCAGGCCCGAAAAAAGGGCGTTTTGCATGAACTGATACTGAAAGATGGCCTCAATCACAGCAGCCTCCTTCCCCGTGCTCCCGCAGGACCCTGTGGGGCACGCCGTGCGCAATCAAGTCGACGGGACAGCCGTAGAGACTGTTGACCACGTTTTCGCTCAGTTCCGGCTCGCCGTGGTACACGAGGCGGCCGTTGAGGCAGGCAAGCCGCTTCACTTGGGAGGAAACGGCCAAGAGGTCGTGCGTGACGAGTATGATGGCCATGGTGCGGTTCAACTGCGCGAGCAGCTCGTAAATCTGCTCCCGCGAGGACGCGTCCACGCTGGCGGTGGGTTCGTCGAGCAAGAGCAGGCGCGGATTCGAGGCGAGCGCGCGGGCGATGAGCATCTTTTGGAATTCGCCGCCCGAAAGGTCGCTGAGCCTGCGCGATGCGAGCGCGGCGATGCCCACGCGCTCCATGAGCTCCTTTGCGGCCCGCTCGTCCTCCTTTGCGTAGCGAAAAAAGGGCGAAAGCCCTTTTTTGAGCCGCCCCGTAAGGACGACTTCCATAAGCGTGATGGGAAAGTGTTTGTCCATCGCGGCAAACTGCGGCACATAGCCGAGCCTTGCCCCGCCGCCCGGAGGCGCGCCGAACACTTCCACCTTTCCGGATGAAGGCGGCACGAGGCCGAGTATGGTTTTGACGAGCGTGGATTTGCCGCCGCCGTTTGGGCCGATGACGCCCAAGTATTCCCCCTCCGCCACGTCGAGGTTGACGTCCGCAAGCGCCTGCGTGCGCCCGTATTGGACAAAGAGGTTTTCAATATGCACCGCGTTCACTTCAGCGCCTCCGCAAGGGTATTTGCCATGTTCAAAAGGTTATCGATATAATCCGCCGCAAGAGGAGAGAGCGCCACGGACGCGCCGCCGATTTCCTCCGCAAACTGGGCGGACTGGCGGCTATCCATCTCATCCTGATAGAAGATGACCTTGATGTTCTCACGCTTCGCTAAGTCCACCATCTCCTGCAAATGGCGCACGGTGGCCTCCTTGCCCTCCTCCTCGAGGGAATACATCGCCAAATCGTAATCCGCCGCGAAATAACCGAACGCCGGATGGTAGACGATGAAGCTTTTTTGCGCGGTATCCGCAAGCGCGTCGCGTATGGCCGCGTCCAATCCGTCAAGCTGTGCATTGTACGCTTCGGCATTCTCCTGATAAAGCGCGGCGTTCTCGGGGTCGAGCTCGCCCATCTCGCGCGCGATGGCGGAAACCATCACCTTCACGCGCCTGGGCGAGAGCCATATGTGGGGATCGGCTTCTCCGTTTTCAAATGCGAGCGGCGCGTAAGCTTCGTTGACCTCGTCCTGCAGCCTGACGACGGGCACGTCCCCGGCGCTTGGCAATATGCTTGCCTCTTCCACCGGCACGCCGATGGCGAAGTAGATCTGCGCCGCGCTGAACTTTTCCATCTGCTGAGGCGTGGGCTCGTACGTTTCCGGGCTGCTGCCCGGGGGGATCATGGTGACGACCTCGACCAGCTCCCCGCACACCGCCTCAACGAAGGTCTGCTGCGGCACGATGCTCACGGCGACGACGGGCTTATCTGTTTTTTCGGGTGTTGCGTCCTTCGCGCAGCCTGCGAGCAGCGCAAGAAGAAGCGCGAGCGCCGTGATGAGCGTTATAATAACATTTTTCCTCATGGTTCCGCCTTTATAGCTGTAATTGCAAATGGTTCGCATTTGCATATGACATTGTAGCCGCGATGGGCGCGCGTGTCAAGCGTGAATGACGGCGCGCTTTGTGAACTTGCCGTTTGGGAGGCGCGCCTGTTATAACAATGCGCGGCTTCGCCTCATATTGTGAAAGAAAAGGGAGTTCGTTCTATGAGATATCCAAACCACAGCCGCCTGATGATGCTGCCGCTGGGCCGCCCGCTTGCCCGCGCACGCGTCAAAGGGGACGCGGCGCATCCCGACCTTTGCGGCACCGTGGATTTTTTCGCCTCCGTATCCGGCACGGTGATGACGGCGCAATTCGAAAACCTGCCCTTTGACCCCGCGCCCTGCGCGGACAATATCTACGGATTTCATATCCATGAGGGCGGGGAATGCGTGCCGCCCTTTACGAGCGCGCTGGGGCACTACAACCCCGGCAACTGTCCCCACCCCGCGCACGCGGGCGACCTGCCGCCGCTGTTCTCGAACCGCGGCTTCGCGTTCCTCTCGTTTTATACGGAGCGCTTCACGCCGGAGGAGGTCATCGGCAGGACCGTCATCGTGCACGGCAGCCGGGATGATTTCACAAGCCAGCCCGCGGGGGACGCGGGGATGCGCATCGCCTGCGGCGTGATAGAAAAGGCGTAAAAAGCTCCCCCGGCGAAAACGCGGGGGAGCAAAGAGAATACGTGTGGTTCTACTGCGCGTCGGCCGAAGAACCCGCCGGCTGCGCGGCGCTCTTCGCGTCTTTCTTTTTAAAGTGCAGATAGAGGATAAAGTCCGCGCTCACCATGGCGAGGTTGAGGATATAGAGCGCCATGACGACGTCCGGGCTGTAGAGAAGCTTGTGCGTGATGCCCGCGACATAGCCCACGATGAGTACGGCGAGGAAAAGCCCGCTCTTGCCCTTGGCGGAGCGGTTCTTTATCGTCTTTGCGATGTTGATGGGCCACGCCGCGCCGAAGCAAAGCAGCATCACGCCCTCAAAAACGCTGATGTCGGGCACGTTACGCGCCCTTCTTTTTCGCGTTCTCCCCGACGATGGCGACGAAACGCTCAAAAAGGGGCGCAAAATCGGGTGTGCGGTCATCCCACCCTTCGCCGGTGAGCCGTTCGGGATGGAACTGGCAGGCGTAGATGGGAAGCGACTCGTGCTCTATCGCCTCGATGACGCCCTCGGCGCTGCGCGCGGCGACCTTGAAGCCCGGCGCGAGCTTGCGCACCGCCTGATGATGGGTGCTGTTGGTTTTGAACTTCGCGCCGAATAATTCGTGAAGGAGCGTGCCGGGCTCGGCGTACACCTCGTGGCGGATTTGCCCGTTGGAGTGGACGAAGCCGCACTGCTCCAATAAATCCTGATAAATGTCGCCGCCCATGGCGATGTTCAATACCTGTATGCCGCGGCAGATGCACAAAATGGGCTTGCCGCGCTCAAGGAACAGGGGGATGAGCTTCATTTCAAATTCATCGCGCGGCGCGTCGATATTCACGGTGTCGTTGAGCTTTTGCTCACCGAAATACCTGGGGGCGACGTCGTCCCCACCGGAGAGGAGCAGTCCGTCGCAGAACTCGGCAAGCTCATTCTCGCAGAACTCGCTCGTGACCCACGGTATGCCGCCCGCGCGCACGATGGCCGCGCTGTACGCCTTGGGGCTTTGAATCTGGCGCGGCTTTTCCACCCAGTTGTCCCTGTTGGAATCATTGGTGATGCAAATGACGGGTTTTCCGTTGAACATTGTCGATTCTCCTTATTTTATGTCGATAGAAATGCGTCCGCCTTATTGTAACACCACTTTGACGGGATGGGAAGCGGCAATATGCAGGAATTCATTCATTTTTGCCGGAGCGGATATCTACCTGTCCTAAGCTATAAGGGCCGATATTGAATCGGCCCCTACTACAATTTGCGTGCCTCTCGCGCGTTTATCGTTTATTACGGCTGCATGACGCCGACGTAGGGCAGGTTCCTGTATCTCTGCTCGTAATCAAGGCCGTAGCCCAGCACGAACTCGTTGGGGATGACGAAGCCCACATAATCAGGCGTGATGGCGCACTCGCGCCGCTCCGGCTTGTCGAGCAGGCAGGCAATCTTAAGGCTGGCGGGCTCGCGCGCCTTCAAAAGGTGCGTCAAATGGTTCAGCGTGAGGCCGCTGTCCATAATGTCCTCCACAAGCAAAACATGGCGGCCCGTAATGGAGGTGTCCATATCCTTGGAGATGCGAACGATGCCGGAAGTCTTTGTGTTGTTGCCGTAGCTTGAGATGGAAAGGAAGTCCATCTCCATGTGGCAGGTGATGGCGCGCGCGAGGTCCGCAAAAAAGATGACCGCGCCCTTTAGGATGCAAACGAGCACGACGTCCTTGCCGTCGTAATCCTCGCTGATCTGCGCGCCCATTTCCTTGACCCTCTGCCTGATCTGCTCCTCGCCGACGAGCACGTGGTGGATGTCCCTGTTCATGTCGGTGCGCTGTGTCATATGTTCCTCCTTAGCCCGGATGAAATGTATTCAACGCGCAGCGCGCGCGTCGTTTGCGCCGTGATCTTCACCGTGTCCGCTATGCCAAAACCCGGTATGAACAAAACCGTGTCGCCAGAGGCGATAAGCGGCGTCTCGCGCGCCTCGCGCGGGACCTTGCGGTCGATAAAATATTCCTTGAGCTTACGGCTCCCCGGCGCGCCGAGGGGGAAAAACCTGTCCCCCGGCCTCCTTCGCCTGACAACGAGGGCTTCGGGCAGCTTGTCCGCGTCCATGTACGCCGCGAAGGGATTTGCCGTGAAGCTCGTATCATTCGTATACTCCGCGCGAAATTCCCCGTCTTGCGTCACGGTCACGCCAGGGACGGCCAAGGGCAGCGCATCGTCCTCCCGCGCGTCCGCCTGCGGCTTTTCAAAAAAGACAAGGTCGTAACTCGCGCGGGCGACTGCGCCGGGAAGGTCTATCTGCGCGCCCGTCTGCGCCGTGAGAAGCGAAGTGACCGCCTCCACATGCGCGCGCTCGATATCCACCGCCGCGCCCGCCTCCGCGAGCGCGATGCGTATGGCGCGGGTTTGTATGGACAAAGGCAGTTCGGCGAGCTTCGCCCGCTCGTACCCGCCGTCTTTTACAAGCGACGCAAGCGCGCGGCGCGCCTCGGCGTCTAAGTAGGCTTCATCCCGCGCCAAAAGTTCCGCCGCGGAGCAAAGGGTCTCCGTAAGCGCGGGATTGATATGCGCCTCGATATACGGAATGATCTCAAGCCGCGTGCGGTTGCGCGTGCCCTCGGGCACGAGGTTGGTCGCGTCCGTGCAATAAGCGACGCTCTTACGCGCAAGGTAAGCCTCTATCTCGCTTTTCCTCACGCACAGAAGCGGGCGTATGAGATTGCCGCGCTTTGGCCGCATGCCTGTAAGCCCTGCGAGGCCGCTGCCGCGCATGAGGTGCATGAGCACGCTTTCGGCCTGATCGTCCCTGTGGTGGGCGACGGCGACGAGGTCAGCGTCAAAATGCGCCCGCGCGCGTTCGAGGAAGGCATAGCGCTCTATGCGCCCTTCCTGTTCAAGCGTGTGAGAGTGTGCCCGCGCGAGGGCGGGGATGTCCGCGCGCTCACAGATGAGCGGCACGCCGAGCGTTTCGCACAGCTTCACCACATACGCCTCGTCCGCGTCCGCGTCCGCCCCGCGTATGCCGTGGTTGAGATGCGCGGCAAAAATACGGGCGCCCAGCTCTTCTTTCAGCTGCATGAGCACATAGACGAGCGCCACGGAGTCCGCGCCGCCGCTTACCCCCGCGACCACGGACGCGCCCCGCGGGATCAAGCCGTTTTCCCGGATGAACGCCGCGACTTTTTCCTTCATGGAGGCATTATAACACAGGCGCTTTTCTTTTCGCCATAGTCACACGCTTCATATAGCGGCGAAGGGGATATTCCCCATCCCGCGGCATACCGCAGTACGCTTCGGACATATGGTAACCGTCCGTCACGCGCACCGCGCCGCAGGCGACGAGCGCATGCTCGACATTCTCCCTTTGCGCCTCGCTGCAGCAGAGCGCGACGGTTTGCAAGTACCCCGCGTAAGGGCGCAATCTTTCTATGATTTCCTCACGCGGCAGAGGCCTTATCCAGCAATTGCCGAACTTGTGCGAGGAGGTCAGCGCGAAATCGGGAAAAACCGAAACGCCGCATCCCGCGCCGCGCAGCACCCTGCCGCGCTTTGTAAGCGCGGTTTCAAGCGAATCCGTATACAGCGCAAAGGATGCGCCCGCCTGCGCGAACACGTCCGCAGCGCACCCGTGCGCGCGGGCCTCTTCTTCCAAAATGGGCAGAAAGCGCTCAGCGAAGCGGTAAAGCTCGTTTTCATCCTCCGTATCCACGAAAATACCCTGGCAGGAACTGCAATAGAGCTGGGAGGTGAAGCACATGTCGTGCGCCACGCCGCGAAGGAAATCCGCGTCCGCGTCCGGGGAAGCGTAGGCAAAGCTTATCCTGTGCCCCCATTCGATGAGCTTTGTTTGCGGCGGCGCGAGCGCGCGCACAGCGCGCACGGCCTCGTCCGAACCGTAGAGCACAATGCCGTCGGCAAGGGAAGCCAAGGCCTTCAATTGTTCCGTATCCTGCGCGCGCACGTCGAACACATGCGCGCGGCCGGCGAGCGCGGGTTCCATATAAAGCAGCGCCTCGAGTATGCCCTCGGAAAGGCCGCTTTCCCCTTCGGGGAGCTTCAGTATGTTGACGTTGCCCGTGAGCAGGCCTTCTATGACGGAGAACACGGGCAGCGCGTCCACATTGCCCGCGCTGACGTGCAGCAGCACGCCCAGCGGCATCCATTCCTCGAGGATAGGCTCACTCTCGCCGAATGGGATGTATTCCCGCCTGCCCGGCAGGCCCGCTTCCCCGAATTCCACGCGGATGCGCGCCTCAAGATAGTCCGCGCGCATCATGCGCTTTGCCTGCGCAAGCTCCCACGCGGCTTTTTCGCGGCTCATGCCGAGCTTCATGAGCAGGGGAATATGCGTGCTTTCGTCCAGTCTGTTTGCGAGCGCGTCGCACGCGGCGATGACGGTCTTTGCGTCCGGCGCAGGCTTTGCGAGCGCTTCATTGATGCTTTTTGCCAGTTCGTCAAACATGCGCGCCCTCCTCTTTCCCCCTCGATGCAAGCAGTTCGCCCGCCTCCGCGGCGCAGGTGACGATGCTCGTCTGCCCCGCCCGTCCGAGCAGCATAAAGTACGGCGACTCTATGCCGCAGCCGCAGCCGCAGCCGCCGGAAAAGCGCGCGGCCACGTCGTCCGTCATGACGCAGGCAAGCGGCATGCTTGTGACGAGGGGCGTCACAAAGCTCAAAAGCCCCGGCTCGCCGTCCGGCACGGGCGTGACGCCGTCCGCGCCACGCACAATTACGCGGCTGTAGGCGGGGATGTGGAAATGCCCGTTTTTGCATTTGTAATACGCCAGGGGATGCTCCGCCGCGCTGAAAAACTCGAATATGCGATCCGGGGGAAGGCCCAGCGTCCTTTCGGCAAGCGCGCGCAGGGTATCGGCGTCGACCGCGGGCATGCCCTTGAAGCCGCCGCCTATGAGCGCGAGCGAGCCGCGCGGCAGGGTGAGGCGCATGCCGCGCGCTTCCATCATGCGGCAAAGCGCGTAGAGATACGCGGGGAAGCCCGTGAAGCGCACGGGAAAGGGAGACTTTTGAAAGCGCGCGAGCGCGGCGGCCATGCCCTCGACATCGGGTTCATAGCCACCATCGGCTGTCCTTTTGAGCGCGTAGGCGCGCGAGAGCGCGGGAGCGAAGCGCGTGGCGCCAAGCGCGGTCTTCGCCGCGCCAAGCTCCATGTTCCGCCCCGGGGGATAGCTGAATATCACATAGTGCGCGGGCAGGGCGGATATGACACCAAGATAAGCGAACAGCCGCGCAACCGCGCCAATGCCATACACTGCGCTCGACCTGTCAAAGCCGAGGCGGCTTTTGTTGCCGCTCGTGCCCGAGGAGGTAGCGCGAAGAACAAGCTTATTTTCGGGCACGCTCAAAAGCGCGCGGCGCTTTAAAAAAAGCGTGGGCAGCGGCGGCACGCGCGCAATATCCTCTTCTGTTTTCAGTGAATCGGGATCGAAGCCCATATGGGAAAGAAGCGCCGCGTATTCCGGGCAATTGTCCCGGTGAAAATGCAGGTTTTCCCGTAACGCGGGAATGAAATAAGGCGCGACGCACGCCGTGTCATACGGGTCTTTTGCGAGGAACACCTTGCCTCGTATGTCCATCATCGCCTCCCCCAACAAACCCCGCCGCAGCGGCAGCTATTCACTATTCACTGTTAGCTGTTAGCTGGCAATTGACATCGTCAATTGCCCTCGGCGAGCGCGTCGAGCGCTTCCCCTTCCAGCCGCTGTATGGTCCAGCCCTCCATGGGTTTCGCGCCGAGCTTGCGGTAGAGCGCGAGGGCGTTTTCGTTCCAGTCGAGGCAAATCCATTCGAACCTGCCACAGCCGCGCTCCTTTGCGATCTGCGCGAGCCGCCTCAACATCGCCCTGCCAAAGCCGTGGCCGCGGTACTCTTCCATGACGAACAAGTCCTCAAGATAAAGCCCCGGCAGGCATTGGAAGGTGGAAAAGTTGTGGAAGTAGAGCGCGAAGGCGACGGGCGTACCCTCATATTCGCCGATGATGACCTCGGCCGCGCGGCGCACGAAAAGCGAGTTGTAGAGGACTTCCTCGGTGCCCGTGACCGCGTCCGGCAGCTTTTCGTAGGCGGCAAGGCCGCGGATGAGCCGGAGGATGAGTGACACGTCCTCCTCCCCGGCTTCCCTTATGACAAAACCTTCTATGTTGGTATTCATATGATATTTCCTTTATACATTGAAGCGGAAGAGCGTGACGTCCCCGTCCTGCATGACGTAATCCTTGCCCTCGCTGCGCACGAGCCCCTTCTCCTTGCAGGCCTGCATGGAGCCGAGCTGGCGGAGCGTTTCAAAGGGCACGATTTCCGCGCGGATGAAGCCGCGCTCGAAATCCGTGTGGATCTTGCCCGCGGCCTGCGGGGCCTTGGTGCCGCGCTCTATGGTCCACGCGCGCACCTCCTTGGGACCGGCGGTGAGGAAGCTGATGAGCCCGAGCAGGCGGTAGCACGCCTTGACGAGCTTGTCAAGCCCGCTCTCCCCTATGCCCAGCTCCTCGATGAAGGCCTGCTTCTCCTCGCGGGGCAGCTCGGCGATCTCCTCCTCCACCTTGGCGCATATGGCGACGACCTCCGCGCCCTCGGCCTTGGCGACATCCGCGAGCGCGTCGAGAAAAACGTTCTCCTTTTTGCCGATGTCCCCCTCCGCGATGTTGCCCACGTAGATGACGGGCTTTGTGGTGAGAAGGAAAAGGCCTTGCGCCATCTCGCGCTCCTGCTCGTCCATGGGCATGGTGCGAACGGGCTTGCCGCCCTCGAGCCAGAGCTTTACCCTGTCGTAAAAATCGGCCTCGGCGGCAAGGAGCTTGTCGCCCGACTTGCTGGCTTTGCGCGCGCGATCGGCGCGGCGCTCAATGGTTTCAAGATCCGCAAAAATGAGCTCGATGCCGATGGTCTCCATGTCCCGCTCGGGCTTGACCGAACCGTCCACATGCACGATGTTGTCATCCTCAAAGCAGCGCACGACGTGGACGATGGCGTCCACCTCGCGTATGTGCGAGAGGAGCTTGTTGCCCAACCCCTCGCCCTTGTGCGCGTCCCGCACAAGCCCCGCGATGTCCACGAACTCTATGGTGGTGGGCGTGTACTTCTCCGGGGCATACATGGCGGCCAGAACGTCGAGCCGCTCGTCCGGCACGGCGACCGTGCCCACGTTGGGCTCTATCGTGCAAAAGGGATAGTTTGCCGCCGCCGCGCCCGCGCGCGTGATGGCGTTGAACAAAGTGGACTTGCCCACATTGGGAAGGCCGATGACACCGAGTTTCATATCAAATGCTCCTTAGCGGCGACGCGCCGGAATGGTTTCATTATAAATTTGCCGCGCACTCCTGTCAAACCGGGTCGGCTGCGGCGATACTCACATACTCCACGCGATTGCCGCAGCGCCCGATGAAGGCGAAAACGTCCCGGCACGCGAGCGCGAGCGACGCGCTCGACACGCAAGGATGTACGCAAACGAGGTTCATATCGAGGATATCCCGGTCGATCACGACAGTGATATCCTTCGCGCCGGGGTGAACGAGCGCCATGGGCGTGACGCTGCCGGGGAGAAGGCCCAGCTTGTCCATGAGCTGCTCGTCCGTGCCGAAGGAGAGGCGGGAAACCTCGAGCTGCCTTGACACCTCGGCGGTACGGAATTTTTTGTCCGCGCCGATGAGCAAAAGATAGAACTGCGTGCCCTGCCGGTTGGTCAAAAACAGGTTCTTGAAATGATGCGCGCCCAGCTCTGCGCCCACATTTTCACAATCTTCCATGGTGCGCGCGGGCGGGTGCTCGATGCGGGTATAGGCGACGCCCATTGCGTCGAGCAGGTCAAGCGCGGCTTTTTCGCGCGGGTCGATGGGCATAAGGATATCCTTTCAGTGTGAAGTCTGCATGTATATTAGCATGAATTGATGAATAAGTGAACGCCCGCTTGCGCGGGCGTTATCGTTTATCAGTTATTCACTATTCACTTTTAGCTGTTAGTTGACCGAAGGCCTATGCCCTCCCGATGAACACCAGCTTTTGCCCTTCCGTAAGCTCCTCCTTCACGCCGGGGTTGGCGGCCTCGAGCTGCGCGCGGGAGAGGCCGTAGCGGCGGCCGATGTCAAAGAGCGTTTCGCCCTCGCCCGCGTAGCAGAGGATGAGCGAGCGGCGACCTTCCTTCGCCTCGCACTCCTCGAGCCCTGCGACATAGCAGGTGGATTTGCGGCAATAGGGCACGGCGTCGATTTCAAGCACGGCGGAAAAGACCAGCGCGCCGCCGGAGGGCACGAGCCCCGCGCAGAGCACCTTTGCCGAGGCCTGCGCGCCGCAGCACCACGGGAGGCAGGACGTCTCGCACGCAAAGGGAACCTGAACGCCGAAGGCATATGCCGCGCATTCCGCCGTTTCATACACGGCGCGCACCGCGAGCAGTCCTTCGACGCAGAGCCTGCCGCACTCCGCCGTGGCGGAGGTCACAAGCGGCCGCGCGGCGCACCAGACGACGCGCGAAAGGGGCGGCATCCCCTCGGGTATCTGGAGCTTTTCATCCACGTTGCAGCGCATCTGCACATGCCCGCCGCGCAGCATCAGCTCCACGGACTCGCACGCGCTCGCCATCGCGGCGCCCGGTACGTAGGCGTCCCCGGGCAGGTTGGACTCCTGCGCGCAGATATCGAACACCTTCACGCGAAGGCTCAGCTCAAAACAGATAATGCCCTCTCCCAGAACGTACGCTTCCGCGCCCATGGCGGCAATCTCCGCCACGACCTCCCCGCGCGGCCGCTCGTCGAGCGCAAGCTCAAGGGTGAGGGGGAATTGCGTGGCGAAGGGCTCCACATGCCCCGCCTCGTTTTCGATGAGCGCGGTGACATAGCCCGTGGCGTCGACGATGGCCGTGTCGCCCCCCGCCTTGACGGAACGCGGGGAAGCCTGCGCATAGGCGCACAGCACGCGCGTCACGCCGCGGCAGGCGATTTCCTCGCGCACGCGCACCTCTTCGCAGCCGATGAGCGTTTGGGCGAGGGAAACGTGGGACACATTCTTAAACTCGGCCGTGATGCCCCGAACGCCGTTTAATGTATGCACGGGCGCGTCGCGGGTGACGACGGCGTTAAGTTCCACGGTAGAGGAGAAAGCGAGCCTGCCGCCCTG
>JAEWMV010000013.1 GCA_023393045.1 Bacillota bacterium
GCGTAGAGCACCGTAAACGCCGCGTAGCAGCTAAGCGTGCACAGCAGGAAGAGCGTGACGTTCGTGAGCGCCAGCATTTGAAAGAGCACCGCGATGAGCGGGAAGGCGAACGCCACGTGCACGCCCGCCGCGAGCAGCGGCAGGAAGAACACCGTGAGCACCTGCGAGCGCACGGAGGCTTTCACCTCGGCAAGGCTCAGGCCCACCTTCTGCATGATGTCGAAGCGGCTGCGGTCGTCATACCCCTCGGAAATCTGCTTGTAGTACATGATGAGCGCGGCGGCGCAGGTGAACATCAGCCCGAGGAAGATGCCAAGGAAGAACAATCCGCCGTAGGTCGCGTAATACCCCTCGCGCGACTCGTCCGTATAGCCGAAGTTCAGGTAGAAGCCCTCTCCGTCGGGGAAGGAGTACACGTATTCATCCAGCTTGGGTTCGAGGGCCTGCGCGAGCGCGACCTCCTGCGCGCTGCCCTCCACGTCGAAGCCGTAATACAGGCTGTATCCGCGATATTCATCCCCCTCGTTTGACAATGCGCTCCAAACCGCCTCGAGATCCGCCATATCCGGCACGATGAAATACCAGACCTGCTCTTCGTCATAGACCGTATACCAGTTTTCCCGGATGGGCAGGGTGTCGAGCGTATCCACGACATAGTAGCGAAGATCGCCGAAGTTCACGAACGTGCCCGCGAGCGCGGATTTCGGGCAATAGACGAACGCTTCGTTTTCGGCGAGCTGCGCATTCTGCCCCGCCATGGCGTTGTAATCCGCAAGAGGAATGAGGCAGACCTGATACGCGTCGCTCTGGCCGAAATAGGCTGAAAAAGAATCCCCGCTGCGCACGCACCACAGGGTGACGTTGCGGTAGTAAAGCGCGTTGCGCGCCCCGATACCGGCGGAGGCAAGCACCTCCTCGGCGATGGATTGGATTTTCACCTCGTTTTCTCCGTCAAGCGAGCCTGCCCTGATTTCGACGTTGCGCGGATAGATGTTGCGAAGCGCGTCCTCTATGCCGTAGTAGAGGCAGATGGTGGTGGAGAGGGTCACGAGCACCATGGTCGAGAGGATGCAGATGTTCGCGAGCCCCACGGCATTTTGCTTCATGCGGTAGATCATCGAGGAGACGGAAACGAAATTGCGCGTCCTGTAATAAAAGCGCCTGTTCGCGCGAAGCCCTTTTAAGAGCGCGACGCTGCCTGCGGTAAAAAGGCAGTATGTGCCGATGATGACGAGGATCACCGCGAGGAAGAAGACGAGCGCGGCCTCCGAGGGACGCTTTGTCGTCACCGCGAGGAAATAGCCGCCGCCGAGGGTCAATAGGCCAACAAGCGTTAGGAGCCAGCGCGTTTTCGGCTCCCGCTCGCCCACGTTCGCGGCGGAGAGAAGTTCGATGGGTTTTGCGACGTGCACGCGGCCCACGTTCCAGATGAGGGCGAGGAAGAAGATGCCGCCGAAGAGCACCAGCGTCGCCGCGACGCCGAGCTTAGATACCTCAAAGCCAAAGGGCACCTCAAAGGAGAGCATCCGGCACACGAGCAGCAGCAGCAGCTTTGAAAAGAGTATGCCGGCGCCTATGCCAAGCGCGATGGAGGAAAAGGCGGTATAGACCGTTTCCGTCGCCATGAGGCGCGCGATGTGCTTCTTCTCCATGCCCAGTATGTTGTAGAGTCCAAGCTCCCGCTTCCTGCTCTTCATGATGAAGGAGTTGGCGTAGAGCACGATCACCGCCGAGAATATGCCGATGACGATGCAGCCGAAGGCGAGCACGGTCGTGAGTTGGTCCCCCCCGCGCATCGATTTGAGCGCGCTTGAGGTGGAGAGGAAGAACATCATATAGAACATGGCGGCGCTGCCCGCGCAGGAGAGCAGGTAGGGCACGTAGAGCCGCCTGTGGTTCTTGAAATTCGTGCGCGCGAGGCGCCCGTACAATCCCCTACGCATGGCGGGCGCTCCCTGTGGCGATGGCGGTGAGCGCGTCGCTTATTTTTGCGAACATCTCCTCCTCGCTCATGTTCGCGCGGTAGAGCTGGTGGAACACCTCGCCGTCCTTGATGAAAAGCACGCGCCGCGCGTTGCTCGCGGCCCTTACGGAGTGGGTCACCATCAGCACTGTCTGCCCGGCGGCGTTGATGTCGGTGAACACGCGCATGAGCCCGTCCGTCGCGCGCGAGTCGAGCGCGCCCGTGGGTTCGTCCGCGAGGATGAGGCGCGGGCTTGTGATGAGCGCGCGGGCGACCGCCGTGCGCTGCTTCTGTCCGCCCGAAAGCTCGTACGGGTATTTTTTCAATATGTCCTCGATGCCAAGCGCCTTGGCGATGGGGGCGAGCTTGCCCTCCATGTAGGAGTAATTGCGCCCTGCGAGCACGAGGGGCAAAAAGATATTGTCCTGCGCCGAAAACGTGTCCAACAGGTTGAAATCCTGAAAGACAAAGCCCAGCTTGTCGCGCCTAAACGCCGCAATCTCGCTTTCCTTAATCGAGGAGAGGCTTTTGCCGTCGAGCAGCACTTCCCCCGCCGTGGGGCGGTCGAGCGAGGCGATGATATTGAGAAGCGTCGTCTTTCCCGAGCCCGATTCGCCCATGATGGCGACGTACTCGCCCTCGTCCACCGTGAAGGTGACGTTGGCGAGCGCCTGCACGGGGTTTGCGCCAAAGCGCGTGGCGTATATTTTCTTTACGTTTTTCACTTCTAAGAGCGCCATAAATACCTCCGGTTCTTTTCTGCCCCAAGTATAGCAAAAGGCCGCGCGCCGGGCTATCGAATCGCCTTACGTTCGCGCGGCTCCATCTTACATTTTTGTAAGGTCACTCGTAAGTCGTCTCCTTATGCGAAAGGTCGATGGAGACCGCCGTGCCGTGCCCCGGCGCGGATTGGATGGATATGCCGTGGCCGAGCTTCGTGAGCATCCTTTTGGTGAGATACAATCCGATTCCGGTGGAGCGCTTGTCCGCCCTTCCGTTATAGCCGGTGTACCCCTTTTCAAAGACGCGCGGCAGATCCTCGGGCGCGATGCCGATGCCGTCATCCGATAAAATCAGCGTTTCGCTCTCAGCGTAAATGGAAATCTCGCCGCCCGCGGCGTATTTGAGCGAGTTGGAGAGCACTTGTTCTATGGCAAAGGCAAGCCACTTCTCGTCCGTAAGCACGGTGAGGCCGGTTTCGTGAAAATTGAGCTTCGTTTTGCTCAGCACGAAAACGCGGGCGTACTTGCGAAGGGACTGGCGGATAAGAGCGTCCAGCTCGGCGCGGCGCAGCACGTAATCCGTCTGCTCGCTCTCGGCGCGCACATAGGATAAAACCATCTCGACATACTGCTCGATTTTAAAAAGCTCCGCGTCGAGCAGCGCGTCCGCATCGCTTGCACCGAGCATCAGGCGCATCGCCGCGATGGGCGTTTTGACCTGGTGCGCCCAGAGCGTATAGTATTCCTCGGTCTGCGCCTGCTTTTCGGCGAGGGCGGAGGCGAGGGCGAACTTGCTTTCATATAAAATGCGCAGCAGCTTCTGGTAATCCTCCTCGATGAGGCTCGAGGGAGAGGGGAGCCCCGCAAGGCCGATGTCGACGCGCCTTTCCATCTCAACGAGCGCCCTGTGCCGCCTGAGAAACGAGGCGAAGCGGATGGCGCCCAGCGTGAGGAAGCAGAAAAGCGTAATGGCCGAGGCGTACCACACCGCCTCCATGGGCAGGGAATAGAGGGAGAAGACCGCAGCGAAAACGCCCATCGCGAGAAACATCGCCGCGATGAGCGCAACATGCCTTTTGAGATAGCGAAAAACCAGCTTCATCATTCCACCATGTAGCCCTCGCCGCGCCTTGTGGTGATGTAGTCACAAAGCCCGGCTGCTGCAAGCGTCTTTCGAAGGCGCGCGACGTTCACGGCAAGCGTGTTCTCGTCCACATAGCTGTCCGTCTCCCAAAGGCGCGTCATGAGCGCGTCCCGGCCCACGATTTTGCCCCGGTTTTCCATAAGCACCTGCAATATCCTGTATTCGTTGCGGGTGAGCTCCACGCTCTGCCCGTTGACGTAGAGCGTGCCCTTGGCGGTGTCGAGCAGCGCGCCCCTGTGCTCGATGAGCCCCGTTTGCCCCGCGAAATCATAGCTTCTCCGGAGCATCGCGAGCACCTTGGCAGAAAGCACGGAAAGGTCGAAAGGCTTGGCGATAAAATCGTCCCCCCCCATGTTCATGGCGAGCACGATGTTCATGTTGTCCGAAGCGGAGGAGATGAACACTACGGGCACCTTGGAAATTTTTCTGATTTCCCCGCACCAGTGGTAGCCGTTAAAAAAGGGGAGGGAAATATCCATGAGTACGAGGTGCGGGGAGAAAGCGGCAAACTGCGGCAGTATGTCCTTGAAATCCTCCGTGCGCACGGCTTCAAGCCCCCACGACGCGAGGTGCTTTTGCATCGCGGCGGCTATGACGGCGTCGTCCTCAACGATTAAAACACGGTATGCCATAGGCTTATTATAGACGCGGTGGCCCTTTGATGCAAGAAAGGCCGCCTTTTCTCGTTTGGGTGAGGCGGCCTTGTTGTATCGGTTTGATTATGTTACCCTTCAGGCGGAGGCTTCGAACTGGCTGTTATAGAGCTTGGCGTAGAAGCCGCCGCGCTCGAGCAGTTCCGTGTGCGTGCCCTGCTCGACGATGTCCCCCTCGTTCATCACGAGGATGAGGTCGGCGTTGCGTATGGTGGAGAGGCGGTGCGCGATCACAAAGCTCGTGCGGCCGCGCATGAGGTTGTCCATAGCCTTTTGGATCAGAGCCTCCGTGCGCGTGTCCACGGAACTCGTGGCCTCGTCGAGTATGAGTATCTCGGGGTCGCACAGTATCGCGCGCGCGATGGTCAAAAGCTGCTTTTGCCCCTGTGAGATGTTGTTGACCTCCTCGTTGATGAGCGCGTTGTACCCGTCCGGCAGCGTGCGCACGAAGTGGTCCACCTGCGCGGCGCGCGCGGCGGCGTGCACCTCCTCATCCGTGGCTTCCGGCCTGCCGTAGCGGATGTTGTCCGCGATGGTGCCGGAAAAGAGCCATGTGTCCTGCAGCACCATGCCAAAGCGGGTGCGAAGCTCGTTTCGAGGCATCAGGCGTATGTTCTGCCCATCCAGCGTGATCTCACCCGCGCTCACGTCATAAAAGCGCATGAGGAGCTTGACCATGGTGGTCTTGCCCGCGCCCGTTGGGCCGACGATGGCGATTTTTTGCCCCGGCTTCGCGCACGCGCTGAAATCGTGGATGACGGTTTTCTCCTCATTGTAGCCAAAGGACACATGCTCAAAACATACCGTGCCCGAAAGCTTTTCCCCGCCGGGGGAGCCGCCCGCCTTCTTTGCCAAAGGTTGTGCGTCCGGCGTTTCCTCCGCTTCGCCCAGGAACTCGAACACGCGCTCCGCCGCGGCGGCGGTCTGCTGCAAAACGTTTGAGATGTTGGCGATCTGCGCGATGGGCTGGTTGAAGGAGCGCACGTACTGGATGAAGGACTGTATCCCGCCCACGCTCATGCGGCCGTTTGCTGCGAAGTAGCCGCCCAGTATGCAGATGGCGACGTAGGCGAGGTTGCCGATGAAGCCCGTGATGGGCATCATCAATCCGGAAAGGAAGTTCGCCTTCCATGCGGACTGGTAGAGCTGCCCGTTGGATTCGCCAAATGTCTGCTCGCTCGCCTTCTCCCCGTTGAAGGCCTTGACCACGATGTGGCTGCCGAACATCTCCTCGATGTGACCGTTGACGCGGCCCAGGTACTCTTGCTGCTTTTTAAAGTGCTTCTGCGAGTGCCGCAGGATGGACATGACGGAGAGCATGGAAATCGGCAGCACCAAAAGCGCGATGAGCGTCATCTGCCAGCTTATCGTGAACATCATCACGAGTATGCCGATGAGCGAGGTGATCGAGGTGATGATCTGCGTGATGCTCTGGTTGAGGGACTGGTTGATGGTATCCACGTCGTTGGTGATGCGGCTTAAAATCTCCCCGTGGGTCACGCGGTCGTAATAGCCAAGCGGCAGCTTGTGTATCTTCGCGCCGATGTCGCCGCGAAGCCGCCGCGACACGTCCGCCGTCACGCCGGACATGATGAAGCCCTGCAAATAAGAGAGCAGCGCGCTCACGCCGTACAGGGCGACGAGCTCGAACATGATGGCCGCGATGGCGTCAAAGTCGATGGCGCCCGTGCCGGCAATCCTCGCCATGATACCCGTGAAGAGCTCATCCGTGGCGCGCCCGAGCACCTTGGGGCCGACGATCGTGAACACGGTGGAAACCATCGCCAGCAGCCATACGGCGAGTATCGTCCATTTGTATTTGCCCAGGTACTCGATGAGCTTTTTCATCGAGCCCGTGAAGTTCTTAGCCTTTTCGCCGCCGCGCATCATGCCGCCGGGGCCGCCGGGACCGGGGCCGTGCATGGGGCCGCGCGGGGCCGGGGAATCGTTTTTCCTGACTTGTTCGCTCATGCGAGTTCCTCCTTGGAAAGCTGCGAGGACGCGATTTCCATATATTGGGGGCAGCTTGAGAGCAACTCCCTGTGTGTGCCGCGGCCCACGATTTTGCCGTCCTCCATGACGATGATCTGCTCGGCGTGCATGATGGTGTTGATGCGCTGGGCGATCACGATAATGGCGCTTTCGCCCGTATGCTCCGCAAGCGCGCGGCGCAGCTTGGCGTCCGTGCGGAAGTCGAGCGCGGAAAAACTGTCGTCAAACACGAATATCTCCGGCTTTTTAACGAGGGCGCGCGCGATGGCGAGCCTTTGCTTCTGCCCGCCGGACACATTCGCGCCGCCTTGGGCGATCTCCGCCTCAAGCCCCTCGGGTTTCCCGCTGATGAACTCCATCGCCTGCGCAACCCCGGCGGCAACCTCAAGCTCCCCGTCTGCGGACTCCGGCCGCCCGTAACGCAGGTTGGAGGCGATGGTGCCGGAGAGCAGCGTGCCCTTCTGGGGAATATAGCCGATTTTCTCGCGCAGGTCGTGCTGGCGCACGTCCCGTACGTCCACGCCGTCCACGAGCACCTGCCCGCCCGTCGCGTCGTAAAAGCGCATGATGAGGCTCGCCACCGTGGACTTTCCGCTGCCCGTGGGGCCGATGATGGCCGTGGTTTCGCCCGGCCTCGCCGTGAAGGTGATGCCCGACACGGCGTCCTCCTCCGCATCGTTATAGCGGAAGGAGACGTTTTTGAATTCCACGAGGCCCTTCTTGCCGGAATCGAAGGGGACGGGCTTTTGGGGGTCCTTCACGGAGGACTCGGTATCGAGCACTTCCGCGATGCG
>JAEWMV010000060.1 GCA_023393045.1 Bacillota bacterium
ACATGGCGCAGCGCGCGAAGGTGCGCTCGCCGGGGCGGTACTCCCACACGCTGTTTCCGGCGGGCTCCGGTTTAGAAGGCACCCAGCCCCATATCTCGTTGTGGCCGCCCCCGCCGTCCGGCATGAAAATCGTGCCGAACTGATATTCTCCGGAAAAATACTTGCGCCATACCGTAGGGTCGTCGATGCGCCTGTGCGGAATCAACTGCAATACGTCCGGCTCGGAAACCACGACTTCCTTGCTGCGGTAGAGCTCGTTGAACTCGCGCATGAGCTCACGCGTCGCGTTCACCTTGCGCAGGATCTCCTCGAGCCGCGCGATCTGCCCGGCGATGGCGTCGCTCCGGCCGGCGTAGAGCGCCGCGAGTCCGGATAGTCCGATGCGCGGCAGCCTTCGCATGCTCTCAAGCGACATGCCCATGTTCTTCATCAGCACGAGGTCCGATATATCCAGCAGGGACTGGTAATCATAATCCCGGTAATTGTTGTTCTCGTTGCGCTCCGTTTTCAGCAGGCCTTCCTTCTCCCAGAAGCGCAGCGTGGAAGCGTTCATGCCGAAAAGCCGCGCCATGCCGCCTATCGAGAGCCGCTGCGATTTATCCCACAGATTGATTTCCATTCGGCTTCACTCCTGCTTGTGATTTGCGTACCCGGCGCGCTCCATAAGGAAAAAGCGCAGACATTCATTAAATATGCATGAAAATGAATAAAGATACTATTGACATTCAACCCGCTTTAACGTTTATGATATACCATAACATCTTTTTAACCGAACGACAACAAAAACTTAAAACTGTAGGGAGGACAACATGAAGAAGCACCTGAGTCTGATCGTGGTTATCCTTATGCTTG
This sequence comes from Bacillota bacterium, assembly GCA_023393045.1. GTDB lineage: Bacteria > Bacillota > Clostridia > Christensenellales > CAG-138 > Phil1. Next base: position 853 of record JAEWMV010000060.1, read on the forward strand.
CCGCAATCATAGCGGGCTGCGGCAATGCGGATTCCGACGGAAAAAACGGGACACAGAACAACGATGTGCTCTACCATTCGGTGAGTTCGGAGCCGTTTATCACGCTCGACCCCAGCGCGGAAAACTCGAACGGCATCTACATCCTGCAGAACGTATACGAAACGCTCACGCGCTACAACAGCGAGACCAACGAGGTGGAGCCCTGGCTTGCGACCGAATGGAGCAAGAACGAGGACGGCACCGTATGGGAATTCAAAATCCGTGAAGGCGTGACATTCCACGACGGCACCGCGCTCAACGCGGCCGCCGTGAAGAAGTCCATCGACCGCACGATCGGCCTTGGTCTTGGCGCTTCCTATATATGGTCGTCCGTCGAGTCCATTGAGGTTGTGGACGACATGACCGTGCGCTTCAGCTGCGCGCAGCCGGCGGCGGTCGACCTCATCGCCTCCGCCGCTTACGCGGCCTACATCATCTCCGACGCGGCCTGCGAGCAGGAGAGCGACTGGTTCAATTCCTCCGAGGGCAACGACGGCGGAACCGGCCCCTATACGGTAAAGAGCCTCGCCGCGGGCGACCAGGTCGTGCTCACCGCCTACGACGGATATTGGCGCGAGTGGAAGGAAGGCTCCTATAAAAACGTGCTCATCAAGAAGAGCGCGGAATCCAGCGCGCGCCGCCAGCTGCTTGAATCCGGCGAGGCGCAGATCGCTGACCGCCTTTCGACAACAGACCTCGCCGCGGTGTCGACCAACGAAGCGCTCAGCGTCGTCTATGAAACCACGTACGACAACATCGTCATCTTCCTCAACACCGAAAAAGCGCCCATGGACAACGCCGATTTCCGCCGCGCGCTCGCCTATGCCTTCCCGTATCAGGAGGTTGTGGAGAACGTGCTCGAGAACCGCGGCGCGCAGTCCCGCGGCATGGTGCCCCCGGGCCTCTGGGCGCACAGCGAGGAGCTGATGCAGTATACCTTCGACCTCGACAAGGCCAAAGAATACCTCGATAAATCCGGCGTGGACGTCTCGAACCTCACGCTCGAGTTCGCCATACAGTCCGGCACCGCGGAATACCGCGACCTCGCGCAGCTCTGGCAGGTCTACCTCAAGCAGATCGGCGTCAACATCATGATCCGCGAGCGCAACTGGGATTCGCACTGGGAATACGCCAAGAACCCCAATGCGACGGAGAGGCAGGATATGTTCATCATGATCTGGTGGCCGGATTACGCGAGCCCCATCTCGTGGTTCCAGAGCCTCGTGCATTCCGAGGATGAAATCTTCTTTAACCTTTCCTACATCAAGGACCCCGCGCTCGACGCGAAGATCGAGGAGGCCGACAGGCTCACCGCCACGGACCGCGCGCGGGCGGAGGAGCTCTACATCGAGGTGCAGGCGGAAGTGCTCGACCAGGCGTACATGATCTTCCCCTATGACCGTGTGGAGGCGGCTGTCGTCACAAAAACGATCGAAGGCTTCAGGCGCTACCCCGCATACCCCACGGCCGTGCAGTATTTCGACATCGTCAAAGCCGGCTGACGCGCCTAGTTATACGGGACGTTAGAACGTCCCGGCAGCAGAAATTCCCCTCGAATTGCGAGGCGTCCGCATCGCGCCAAGGCATGAGCGCGGGCGCCTCCCGTTAAGTCTGGAGGTGTAATCGGCAGAATGCTTAAATATGTCCTCAAACGCATGCTCAACGGCTTGATCGTGCTGCTCGGCGTGATTACGATCACCTTCTTCATCGCGCGCGTGATACCCTCCGACCCCGCGGCGAAATGGGTCGGCGCGCGCGCCACGGCGGAGCAGAAGGCCGCCGCGGTGATTGAGCTTGGCCTCGACAAGCCGCTTTATGTGCAATATTTCGTTTATCTGGGCGACCTGCTGCAAGGGGATCTCGGGCGCTCGCTCAATTCAAAGCAGCCCATCACGACGGAGCTTGCCACCTATTTTCCGGCGACCTTTGAGCTTGTGCTCATCGCCTTCGTCTTCGCCGTCATCATTGGCGTGCCGCTCGGCATCTATTCCGCAAAGAAAAACGGCAAGCTGCTGGATCATATATCGCGCTTCTTCTCCATCGGCGCCGTGTCGCTGCCCACATTCTGGGTGGGGCTGATCCTCCAGCTCGTGTTTTATAAGATACTCGGCTGGCTGCCTCTGGGCGGCAGGATCAGCGTGGAGGCGTCCATCTTCTATGAACTGCCCAACATCACGGGACTGCTGCTGCTGGACTGCGCGCTCGCGGGCCAATGGTCGCTTTTTCTCGACGCGCTCGCGCACATCGTGCTGCCGGCCATTACCATTTCGCTCTATCCCATCGGCCTTGTGGCGCGCATGACGCGCTCCGCGCTGCTCGAGATACTCAACGAGGATTACATCGTGGCCTCCCGCTCTTACGGCGTGCGCGAAGGGCGCGTGCTCTGGGGCTACGCGCTCAAAAATTCGCTCGGCGCGACGGCAACGGTGGTGGCGCTCTCGATGGGCTACACGCTCGTCAACACCTTTTTGACGGAGACGATCTTCAGTTGGCCGGGGCTTGGCAACTATGTGGGCAAATCCGTGGTCACGCTCGATTTCCCGGCCATCATCGGCATCTCCCTCGTGTCGGCGGTGTTCTATGTGGTACTCAATCTGCTCGCGGACATCATCATCGCGATGGATCCGCGCGTGCGCCTGTAAGGGGGGAGGGGAGCGTATGAACTTAAAGCATAGCTGGATCAATTTTAAAGAAACCCTGCGCCCGAAGGTGAAAAGCTTCCGGGAATCCGTATTCCTCCTTTTCCGCAACAGGCTCACCGCGGCGGCGATGATCATACTCATCCTCATCGTGCTCGTCGCGCTGTTTGCGCCCTATATCATACCGTATCCGGAGCATATCTCCGACGCGGTCAACATGGGGGAAAAATTCCTTCCGCCCAGCGCGCAGCATCTCTTCGGCACGGATGAGCTCGGGCGGGATATCTTCAGCCGCGTGCTCTACGGCTCGCGCATCTCGCTGACGACGGCGATTCTCGCGGTGGTGCTCTCACTCGTCATCGGCGTGCCGCTCGGCGCCATCGCAGGCACGCTCGGCCACGCGGTGGATGAAGTCATCATGCGCATCACGGATGTGTTTTTGAGCTTTCCGCCCCTGCTGCTGGCGATCGTGTTCGTCTCCACGCTTGGGCCAAGCCTCAACAACGCCATCGCGGCCATCGCGCTTTCCTGGTGGCCGTGGTATACGCGCCTCGTGCGCGGGCAGGCCATTTCCCTCAAGGAAAGAAAATTCGTGCAAGCGGCCGAAACCATCGGCACCCCGCGCATGAAGATCATCATGCGGCACATCGTGCCCAACACCATCTCGCCCGTCATCGTGCAGGCGTCCATGGATATGGGCGGCGTCATCCTCACGGTCGCGTCGCTCTCCTTCCTCGGCCTCGGCGCGCAGGCGCCCCAGCCGGAATGGGGGCTGATGATCAACGTATCGAAGAACTATTTTCCCGACATCTGGTGGTATTCGGTATTCCCGGGCCTTGCGATATTCGTGACCGTGCTCGCCTTCAACCTCATTGGCGACGGCATCCGCGAGATACTCGACCCCAAGACGCGCAAGAAGTAAGGGGGCATGGCAGATGGCATATTTTGAAGTAAACAACCTTAAGGTCAACCACAAAACTTTCGAAGGCGTGCACACCGTGCTCGACATCGACCATATCGCGATTGAAAAGGGCACGACCTTTGGCATCGTGGGGGAGAGCGGGCAGGGAAAAACCGTGCTCGCTCTCACGGCGCTGCGCCTTTTGCAGTGCCCGCCGGGGCAGATCGAATCCGGCGAGATACTGCTCGACGGGGCGGATTTGTTGAAGGAATCCCAGCGATCGATGCAAAACAACATACGCGGCAAAAAGGTCGCCATGATCTTTCAGGACCCGATGAGCTGCCTCAACCCCGTGTTCACGGTGGGCGAGCAGATGCTCGACGTAATCGCCAAGAACTGCAAGCTCAAAGGCAGGGCCGCGCGGGATTACGCCGTTGAGGTGCTGGGTCTGGTGCGCCTTGCGGACGCCGAGAATACGCTCACCAAATACCCCCATCAGCTCTCCGGCGGACAGCGGCAGCGCATCATCATCGCGCTCGCGCTCTGCTGCGGGGCGGAGTTCCTCATTGCGGACGAACCCACGCGCAACCTCGACGTGACCATACAGGCGAGTATCTTAAAGCTGTTGAAGGAACTTCAGGCGAAGCTCAACATCACGGTGCTCTTCATCGCCAACAGCATGAGCCTCGTTTCCGCCTTCTGCGACAGGATTGCCATCCTCCACGGGGGGAAGATCGTCGAGCAGGGCGTCACCTCCGAGGTCGTACTCAACCCGCAAAACGCTTATACGAAGCTGCTCGTGGAGGCCGCGAGCCTCTCGAACAAGAGCGCGCCCGTCCACGAGGGGAACGAGGTGCTGCTCAGGGTGGAGCATCTCAAAAAGTATTTTGAGGTCTCCAAGGGCCTTTCGAAAAAGAAGCAGCAGCTCAAGGCCGTGGACGACGTGAGCTTTGAACTCAAAAAGGGCGAGGTGCTGGGCATCGTGGGCGAATCCGGCTGCGGGAAGAGCACGCTTGTGAACACCATATTGAACCTCTTCGAGCCCACCGAGGGCGAGGTCTGGTTTGAAGGGCAGAACGTTTTCAAGGGAAAGAACAGGAACAGCAACGCGTTTAAGAAAAACGTGCAGATCGTGTTTCAGGATCCGTTTTGGTCGCTCAACCCGCGCTGGCTCGTCAAGGACATCGTGGCGGAGCCTATCGACGCTTACAACAAGCTGCGCGGGCAGGAGAGGCTTGCGCGCGTGAGCGAGCTGCTGGAAATGGTGGGCCTCGTCAAGGACGACGCCTTCAAGTACCCGCATGAATTTTCCGGCGGGCAGCGGCAGCGCATTGCCATCGCGCGCTCCCTCGCGTCAAACCCCAAGCTCGTCGTGCTCGACGAGCCCACGAGTTCCATCGACGTCTTCTCGCAGGCGCAGATATTGAAGCTATTAAAAGACTTGAAGGACGAGTTCGGCCTGACCAACATACTCATCAGCCACGACTTGGGTGTGGTCAACCAGATGGCGAACAAGATCGCCGTCATGTACCTCGGTAAAATCGCGGAATTCGGGCCCGCGGCAAAGGTGTTCAACGACCCGAAGCACCCTTATACGAAGGCGCTGTTCAACTCCATCCCTCAGCTTGAGAAGATGGGCATGGAAAACCTCGCCACGCTCGAGGGCACCATCCCAAGCCCCATCAATCCGCCGCCGGGCTGCTCGTTCCATACGCGCTGCGCGAACGCCTGCGAGGCGTGCGCGAAATGGACGCCCCGCCCCATCTATGTGGACGACGGGCACTATGTTTCCTGCATTCTCTATGAGAAGCGGGAAGAGGAGGTATAAACCAATGGCACAAAAAGCGGCGGTCGTCTGCATGGGGCAGAGCTTTGAGAACAAATACGAAGACCTCTTTCGCGCGATGCCGGGGGTCGCCCTCGAGATATGCGGCATACTCGACGGCATGGGCCGCGGGGAAATCGAAGAGAAGATATCCCCGCGCGGGGACGAGGCGTTCATCGTGAGCAACCTTGCCGACGGGCAGGAGGTGCGCATCGCCGAGCGCATGGCCATGCGTTTGACGAACGAGTGCCTCGACAGGCTGGCAAAAAGCGGCTGCAGCGCGGCGCTGATACTTTGCACCGGGCATTTTGAGCCGCCCGAAACGGACATGAGCGTGTTCGTACCCGAAAGGGTGATCCCGGCGCTTCTTAAGGCGCTCGGCGTGAAGCGCTTGGGCGCGATTGTGCCAGAGCCGGAGCAGATTGCGGCGTCCCTCGAGCAGTATGCGGAGTTCAACCCGATTATCAGGGCGTCCTCCCCCTACGGCGCGCGCGAGGCGCTCGCGGACACCGCTTCGCTCTTTCGGGAAGAGGACGTGGATATTATCCTCACCGACTGCATGGGCTTCACCCGTGCGCATGGGGAAATCGTTTCGGCCAGCTCGGGCAAGCGCGTGTTCGTGCCGCGGGTGATACTTCCCGCGCTGCTTGGCGCGCTCATGATATAGAAATAACGTCTTACTATAAACGGAGGTGCATTTTATATGCGAAAGCTCAACCATCAGGAACTCATGGAC